>NZ_JAMPLB010000043.1:0-58192 GCF_039962325.1 Leptolyngbya sp. PL-A3 | reverse complement strand
TCAATCATCACAGAACACTCCTCAACATCAGGACTGCTCTGGATTCTACGCTCTCTTCTCCTGAGTTCCAACTCCTGCCACTCAATTATTAAGAAACGTATGCGTTCACCCTATCGCGACACCTCAACCCGCTTGACATTTGATAAGAAGCCACTGTATTAGCTCGGGGCACGTTGATTGATAACCAACGCCAACCCCTAGCCTTACAGCATGGCCGCATTCTCTCTCAATCTGATCCTGATTGGCCTGTGGTGGAAATTATCACCAACCGGGTTGGACGCTTTGTAGCACCAGGACTCAAACCAGGCCGCTATGAAATCTGGCTATTCGGCAACAATGCGCCAGTGACTACCTTTGAAATTCCAGCTGGAACCACGGGAATTTATAACCTTAATGTATTGGAGACAAGCCCCTAAACAATCTCAGTTTGGGTGAAGGGGGTTTTCGAGTGCTGCCCAGTGCATGGCACTCGAAAACTCCCTTCACCCAAACTGAAGATAAATACAGCGCTTTGCGCTTGAATCAGCCACGGTTATTTTTGTGAGAGCCGCGTTCAGCGCGGCTCTCACAAAAATAACTAGATTTTAAGCGCTTGAGAAGCATTGTAAGTAGGTGGTTACAGTGCTATGCCACTATTCAAAAATGTCTGAATATCTAACTCCTATTTCAGGATTGCTTTTGCAACGCTTTCATCAGTAATCAAACCGTTAATAATGCGGCCCCGAAGGGCACCTAAAATTGCATCCACTTTCTGCTCTGTTCCCGCCACCGCCACCATCAAGCGTTGGGTTGGTTGCTCCAGAGGAAAACTGGCAACTCGCAGATTTGTACTTTTTGAAAGGACAGTCCCGTACTGATCATAAGCCCAGCCACCGATCTCGCCTACCGCGCCCAATTCCATGAGTTGCGTAACTTCTTCATCATTGATAAAACCATTTTGATGAAGCGGGCCATTCCAGATCACCTGACCCACACCCACAAAAGTAATTTTTGCTTGCTCTGCTAAAGTCTTCACCGTCACAAACGATCGCTGGGTTTGTAACAGGTCGCGCTCTTCAGCACTGGTAGCCACAACCGGGGTTGGCACCAGATACACTTGAGAGCCAATTCGGTCTGCCAAGCGCATGACAACCTCATGCCGCCCTGCTCGGCCATACTGTGACATATTGCCAATAATCGAAACAATCTTATGCTGAGGTTGGTGCATTGGTGAAATCTGATCCACCATGGCCCGTAGACTGCGACCCGAAGAAAAAGCCAGAATGTTAGGAGTTTTGCTCGCTAGATAATATTCTAAATGCGTAGCTGCACATACACCGATGCCGCTCACAGCCTCACCATTTCCTGCATCACTCGGTACAACCTCGCAAAGCTTCAACTCAAATTTATCCCGTAGGGCCTCGGCTAAGGCAATACACTCACTCAGGGGATGGTCCAGTCGAAACTTGATAAGCTTCTCACTAACAGCCAAAGCCACTAAGCGTTGGGCAGCTTGCCGGGAAACATTCAACTTCGCAGCAATCTCTTCTTGGGTATTGCTGGCGATGTAATAAAGCCACGCTGCGTGAGCCGCCTGATCGAGTTTGCGATCGCGCCGTTCCATCACTCTTTTTCCCTTCGTTCTTGGCTAGCCTCGTTTGTTCACACTTTGAGCATATGCCCGAGGTCAGGTTTTTTGCCCATATTTATGCCTTTTGATGGATTGCAGTTTTCTGAACATAACGGCTTATTTTGATTGTTTCCCTCAACACTATTTCCTCAGAAACGGGTTACATGCCTGTAACCGCATATACCTTTAGGAGCAGAAGGGCGATTTGCCAATCATTCCTACAACAGCTTGACAGCCCATCCATGAGAAACTGTCATCTAATTAATGCCACCCGTAATTTCTAGGTTAAACCCAGTTATATAGCTAGATTCATCACTCAGTAAAAAAGCTACCCCCTGAGCCACCTCCTCTAAGCTTCCCAGACGGCGCATAGGAACTGAGCCAATCATTTGCTGCTCTACAGTTTTGGGATTGGCGTCAAAGTATTGAGAACCTACAGCAGCCTGTAATTCTGTCTGCCGAGTCCACATCATGCCAGGACCAATCAGGGCAGGGGAGAGGGCGTTGACCCGGATGTTATAGGCCGCTAAATCCTTAGCAGCGGTTTGGGTCATACCGACAACAGCAAATTTGGATGCACCATAGGCCAGCATGTTGGGGGGGCCTGCAACTCCGGCATGGCTAGCCATGTTAACGATCGCCCCACCTCCCATTGCCCGCATGTGTTGCGCTGCCACCTTGAGGACATGAAACACCCCTAACACGTTAATATCCATAACTTTACGAAAGTCATCTTCTGGGTACTCATCTGTTGTTGCAAAGGCTCCCTGAAACCCAGCGTTGTTAAAAACATAATCGATGCGACCCTGTTTTTCGGCAGCTTTGGCAAAGGCCTCGGCCACTGCATCGAACTGAGTCACATCACAACATTGCGTCACAACAGGTATGGAAAATTCTGAGAGTTGCTCTGCAGCGGCAGCCATTTTCTCAGCATTCAAGTCGAGCAGAACAATGGCGGCTCCATCTTTTGCGAAGCGCTGAGCAGTTGCTTTACCAATGTCTCCCGCTCCTCCGGTAATCAAAATGGTCTTGCCTGCGAAGTTGTAGCGTGCGATCGCGACCATCCCTAAGTTCCTCATCAATGAATATATGTTGCAAATGTCCATCGTCTTCTCAGGATTGGGAAGCAGGACGGTATTATTTCAATTATTGAGCAAATGCTCAGCAGAAGAGCAGAGTATCAATATTTGTTAATTTACCTTCTGGTAAAAATAAGGAGCCATAAGATGCTGAAGTTTCGCGCGGCTCGCGTGATTGGCGCTTTTTTAATTGGGATTTTGCTGGTTCAGCTGCATGCCTGCACTTTAGGAGGAGGTCAGCAAGCTGGTGACAACACCACGTTGACCATCGCCACGGTTAACAACAACGACATGGTAATCATGCAAGACCTGTCGGACGAATTTGAAAAAGCTCACCCTAACATTGACCTGAATTGGGTGGTTCTGGAAGAGAACGTGTTGCGCCAACGGGTAACGAATGACATTGCCAACAAGGGTGGGCAATTTGACGTTATGACTATTGGTACTTACGAAACACCTATTTGGGCAAAACAGGGATGGCTTTTGCCTCTAGAGAATTTGCCAGCAGAATATGACACGAATGATCTCCTGCCGCCTGTGAAGGAAGCATTGTCTTACGAGAATCAGCTCTATGCTCTACCTTTCTATGCAGAAAGCTCGATGCTCTATTACCGGAAGGATCTGTTTGAGCAGGCCGGCATTACCGTGCCGGATCAACCAACCTATGCTCAGGTGCGTGAGTGGGCTGACAAAATTAATGATCCTAATAATGGCGTGTATGGCATTTGTCTACGGGGCAAGCCAGGTTGGGGCGAAAACACAGCATACTTTACCACCCTGGTGAATACCTTTGGAGGAAAGTGGTTTGACACCAATTGGCAACCAGCGCTGAATAGCCCTGAATGGAAAGAAGCCCTGAATTACTATGTCGACATCCTCAAGAAGGATGGACCTCCAGGAGCTAGCTCTAACGGCTTTAACGAGAACTTGGCTCTATTCTCGACGGGTAAATGCGGGATGTGGATTGATGCGACTGTAGCGGCAGGTAAGTTAGCCGACCCGAAGGAGTCACAGGTAGCGGATACAGTTGGCTTTGCTAAGGCTCCTGTTGCCGAGTATCCTAATGGCTCGAATTGGCTGTGGGCCTGGTCTTTGGCGGTTCCGTCTTCTACGAAGTCGCCAGAAGCAGCAGAGCAATTTATTGCCTGGGCAACATCCAAGGAGTATGTGCAGTTGGTAGCCCAGGAGCGTGGTTGGGTAGCGGTACCGCCGGGAACACGAAAGTCTACTTACGAAAATCCAGAGTATCAAAAGGCTGCGCCGTTTGCATCAATTGTGTTGAGTTCGATTGAGTCAGCCGATCCCAGTAAGCCGACAGCAGACCCTGTACCTTATAAGGGCATTCAGTTCGTGGCAATTCCTGAGTTTCAGGCGTTAGGAACGCAGGTAGGACAAACGCTAGCCGCAGCTTTGACGGGACAAACGTCGGTGGATCAAGCATTGCAGCAAGCACAGTCGACAGCAGAAGAAACCATGAAGCGAGGCGGATACATCAAGTAATTTATTGGGGTTGACTAAAACCCTCCATAAATTACTAAATTACTCTGGGTAGGGTTGTAGTTGTCATGCTCGAAAGGTGATTAACCCTCAGTTAATCACCTCCTTGAAATGGGGCTGTATTAGAGGTTTAACTTGACCCTATCTCCTGTTGGGGGGCGTGGCTTGTCCCCCAACGCCCCCTCTGCAAGAAGTTGTCGGTGAGCGATAAGTGTAGCGCTTTGCATGGGCGAGCCTTGAATTTAGGTTTTTACACCACTTAAATAGACCTTCTCCGGCTCAAACTATCCAGACATCGGTGCAATTTAACAAAACTGATTTCCCTGCTTCTAGCCTCTGGCTAGACATTGTTACTCGAAAGCTCTACCTCATTTTAGGAGCAGTCTTGAGAATGAAAATTAGTGATTTTGAATGAGCGTTTCACCTTATTCAAATAAGCTTTTTGAGCTTCAGTTTATTTGTTTTTTAGCGTTTGCTTTTTATGTCCTATGGCTTCTACGTTGGCAGTTGAAGGCAAGAAGAAATCCACGTCCAGGCGGCAAGTGGCGACGTTGCCATTGGTCGGCCCATCTATCGTGGTTCTTTTGATCTGGATGATTGTGCCGTTGTTGATGACGATATGGTTTTCGTTGCAACGGTATAACTTGTTAAATCCCACCAACAACGGGTTTGTGGGGGTGGGAAATTATGTAGCTTTGCTGAGTTCGCCAGCATTGTGGATATCTATCTGGAATACGCTGATCTTAGTAGGGGCAGTACTGCTCATCACGATCGGGTTAGGAGTAGTGTTGGCGGTTTTGTTTAATGAAGAGTTTTGGGGACGTGGGGTAGCCCGGTTGTTGGCGATCGCCCCCTTCTTCGTTATGCCGACCGTCAGTGCCCTCATCTGGAAAAACCTGCTGATGCATCCGGTGAATGGATTATTCGCCTACATCACGCGTTCATTGGGGCTAGGGGCAGTTGACTGGTTTGCTCAGTACCCAATGCTGTCGGTCATTCTAATTGTGTCGTGGGAATGGTTACCCTTTGCGTTGCTGATTCTGTTGACGGCGATTCAATCGCTGGACCACGAGCAAGTGGAAGCAGCAAGAATGGATGGCGCGAAGGCAATGGACATTTTTCGGTATATCACCCTGCCGCATTTGGGGCGGGCGATCGCCGTTCTCGCCATGATCGAAACCATCTTTTTCCTCACCATCTTTGCGGAAATTTTCGTTACTACATCCGGAGGACCGGGGTTGGCAACGACGAACTTGGCTTACTTCATCTTTGTCCGGGCCTTATTTGAATTTGATGTGGGTGGTGCATCGGCCGCCGGTTTGATTGCGGTTGTGCTTGCCAACATCGTCGCTATTTTCTTAATGCGTAGCGTTGCCCGCAATGTTGATGCTTAATGGGATATCACCATGACACCAGTGACTCAAACCTCTCCTTCAAAAAATAAAAAGGCAATCCGCCGTCTGGTGGTAACACTGCTCGGATGGTTGGCGGCCGGGCTGCTCTTTTTCCCCATCTTTTGGATGGTACTGACCAGTTTCAAGACTGAAGTGGAAGCAGTTGCCCTGCCGCCGAAGCTATTCTTCCAGCCGACTCTTGAAAACTACGTCACGATTCAGGAGCGAGCCAATTACCTGAATTTTGCGATGAATAGTGTAGTGATTTCCCTTGGTTCTACTATTCTAGCCATCCTCCTGGCGGTTCCTGCGGCCTATGCCATGGCTTTCTTTCCAACAAAAGGAACAAAAGGAACTTTATTGTGGATGTTGTCCACAAAGATGTTACCTCCCGTTGGGGTATTGGTTCCGATTTACCTGATTTTTCGTGATTCGGGGTTGCTGGATACACGCATTGGTCTGGCTATTATCTATACCCTGATTAATCTGCCTATTGTAGTTTGGATGATTTATACCTTCTTTAGAGATGTACCCAAAGACATTCTCGAAGCAGGACGAATGGATGGTGCTTCAACGTGGCAGGAAGTACTCCATGTGTTGTTACCGTTATCATTACCAGGAATTGCTTCAACAGCCTTATTAGCTATCATCCTGTCATGGAATGAAGCGTTCTGGAGCTTGAACCTGACAACATCAAAAGCCGCTCCATTAACCACATTTATTGCATCATTTTCTAGCCCTCAAGGGCTTTTCTGGGCGCAGCTTTCAGCGGCATCGTCGATGGCGATCGCCCCTATTCTCATCTTTGGTTGGTTGAGCCAGCGGCAATTGGTGCGCGGTCTGACCTTTGGTGCTGTGAAGTAATAATTCATCCTAATTTTTGAGAGCATGACGAGGAGCTTTTATGTCTACCGTTACGTTGCGGAACATTCGCAAACAGTACACCGACTTTGATGTGATCAAAGGAATCGATCTGGACATCAACGATCGCGAATTCGTTGTCTTCGTTGGCCCTTCGGGTTGTGGCAAATCAACCCTGCTACGCATGATTGCTGGGTTGGAAGAAATTACATCGGGTGATTTGTTCATTGATGGGGAACGCATGAACGACGTGCCACCCGACAAGCGGGGGTTAGCGATGGTGTTCCAGACCTACGCGTTATATCCTCACATGACGGTAGCGGAGAACATGGCTTTTAGTCTGCGTCTTGCTGGGCTATCTAAAGCCAAGCGCTACGAGCGTGCGCGGGATGTAGCCCGTATCTTGCAACTGGAGCCCTACCTGGAGCGTAAACCCAAGGAGTTATCAGGGGGCCAGCGACAACGGGTTGCGATTGGTCGTGCCCTGGTTCGCAATCCCAAAGTTTTTCTGTTTGATGAACCCTTATCCAACCTGGACGCGGCTCTGCGCGTACAAATGCGGATTGAGTTATCCAGTCTGCATGACAGTCTACAATCCACAATGATCTATGTCACCCACGATCAGGTAGAAGCGATGACCCTGGCGGACAAAATTGTGGTGTTGCAGGGTGGCATCATTGAACAGGTGGGTTCTCCCTTGGAGCTATATCACCGTCCAAGAAATCTATTTGTGGCGGGGTTCATTGGCTCTCCTCGGATGAACTTCTTGCCAGTGACCGTCACGGCGGTCGGTGAAGTGGCAACCCGTGTTGAGTTACCGGGGGGTGAAGTGATTACCTTACCCCTGCAACCTGGGCGCATTGCTGTAGGCGATCGCGCTACTCTCGGCATTCGCCCTGAACACCTTACTCTCGACCATACTCGCGCCACGATGCAAGGTGAGGTCATCGTCGTAGAACGGCTGGGTGGCGAAACTTTTGTCTATGCCAAACTGGCAGGCGGCGATACTATTGTTGTGCAAACGGAGGGCGATCGCCTCATTCGCACCCATGAGCAGATTCCCATTTATGTAGATGGCGATCGTTGTCACCTATTCAATACCCAGGGAGAGGCCATTCCCAAGGCCGAACTTCATCCTCTAATGCACTCCTAACACGCCAGCTCTGCGGTTTCTTGAAGAAGTCGCAGAGCTATTGCCACTCTCCATCTAGATCTGGGATCTTTTGATGGAGGTTAAAGAATTCAATCAGCGATAGAGATGCCTGAAGTTTAGAGTTTCCCTTCCAAGAAGGATTGGGGATAGGCTTTGCTATTTCAGGGACAGAAATTGTGTTAAATACCATTCATTCCAGTCAAGCCTAGCCGATCTCAAGATGCAAGAAAGAGAACTTCGGATTGCAATCTTAAATTCCATAAAGCAATCACAAGTCTAATTCTGCAAGAGCATTGATTCATTTGATAAAACCAGACTTCATTCCAAACAAACACCCTTCAAGTTTCACTGGAGTACCATGAATACTTCAACTCATGCAAACGCCACAATTAAGCTGACTGAAGCATCTTTGTTACGCTTACCAGAACACGTACAAATTCCTCAATACGATCGCCATTCCATCACCGATGGCATTGTTCACATCGGTGTTGGTGGTTTCCACCGCGCACACCAGGCATTATATCTGGACAATTACTTTCATCAAACTTCCGATCATCAGTGGGGGATTTGTGGAGTTGGTTTGCTAGTGTATGACGAACGCATGCGAGATGCGCTGCAATCTCAAGATTGCTTATATACTCTAGTGGAGCGATCGCCTGGTGGGGATCATGCTCGTATCATCGGTTCTATCACCCAATATCTCTTTGCCCCTGATAATCGACAAGCGGTTATTGATGCAATGACCGATGCAAATTGCAAAATTGTTTCCCTCACGATTACCGAGGCAGGCTATTACTACAATGAGGGTACGGGTGAATTAGAGGTAAATCATCCCACAATTCAGCATGATTTACAGCACCCAACCGAACCCATTGGAGCCTTCGGGTACATAACAGCCGCCCTCGATCAGCGTCGTCAGCAAGGTGTTGGCCCCTTCACAGTACTGTCCTGTGACAATTTGCAGGGGAACGGCAATATTGCCCGTAAGATGCTGACCGCGTTCGCAAATTTGCAGAATCCTGAATTGGGTCAGTGGATTTCGGAGAATGTGAGTTTCCCAAATAGCATGGTCGATCGCATCACCCCGGCAACCACTGCTGCGGATGTTCGTATGGTCGCCGAACAATTTGGCATTGACGATGGTTTTCCCGTAGTTGCGGAATCCTTTCTCCAATGGGTTGTGGAAGATGACTTCTGCGCAGGCCGCCCTAATTGGGAAACCGTTGGAGTACAAATGACCGACCGGGTGCATCCCTATGAGCTGATGAAAATTCGCTTGCTGAATGCCAGCCATTTGATGATTGGTTTTCTGGGTACCCTGGCAGGCTACCACTATGTCGATGAGGTCATGGCTGATCCGTTATTTACACAGGCCGTCGACCGTTTGATGGCCGAGGTACAACCAACCCTGGAAGCAGTACCGGGTATTGATCTGGACGACTATAAACGGACGCTCATTGAGCGCTTCTCTAATCCTAAAATTCAGGATCAACTGCCCCGTCTCTGTTTAAATGGAGCGGCAAAGATGCCAAAATTTGTTCTGGGTTCCCTGCGGGATGCGCTGAATCAGGGTGGGGCAATCGATTACCTGGGGCTGACCATTGCCGCCTGGTTCCGCTACCTCAATGGGGTAGATGATCTGGGAAATCCCATTGCCATTGATGACCCCATGGCGCACATTCTCACCGAAAGGGCCCACACGGGTGGCGTCAATCCTCAACCACTGCTTCAGGTCGAAGAAGTATTTGGGGATTTAGCGCAATCGTCCCGTCTGGCGGAGGTTATTGGCCGTGAATTGCGGCATCTGTCTGAATTAGGGGCGAAGGGGGCGATCGCCCATCTGTTAAAACACCCGCATTAGAGTTGAGCACACAGGCTTCCGGATTCTTAGAGAACCCGGAAGCCTCAGTTTCTACAAGGCTAATTGCTTAGGCTGATTGCAATTTATCAAAAATTGCTTCCATGCTGAGTGCAACCCGAGGGCGTATCTCCCGTTTAGATGGCACAGGCAAACGCTCTTCTTCTACAGACTGGCAGCTAATAGAATGGGACAATTCCATGATAGGTTCACAATCGGATGGGGTAGTATCAGACTCAATTGAAATACCCTGAAAGTGTTTCCGTAGAAGGGCTTGAGTCAGGGCATACGCTTTATGCTGATGCGCCTGATCTTGCTCATCCCGCAACCCAAGATATGGGAAGTGATGGACGATGTAACCAAAGAGCATCATGCAGTCATCCATATATTTGCTCGTATCAAGAATGTGGTAGTGCCAAACCTGATCAATCTCGTAAGATGGAACTAACGTCAGTCGAGGATACTTATCAGCTAAGTAGAGGAACCCTAAATAGTGCGCGATCGCCTTTACAGTTTCTTCCTTCGACCATTGGGGGCCATAGTCGTTGTACATGAGTTGATAGGCGATCGGAGATAGATCCAGTTGTTTTGCCTTCTGCATGAAAGATGCAAAGGTTTCAGAGGGGCAGAGCTTAGAGGAACGCATGGGATTCTCCTGATGGGGGTTTAGGAGATGGTTGGGAGTGATTCCTGGAGACACACAGGTTCGACACCCAAACCATTTGTGATTCATATCTCCATCACAACTTCGGGGCATCTGAGTTCATAACTGAGAACAACCGACTTGATAAACTCGGTTATTCTCAGCCTACGATAAGAGACACAAACGGAGAATTACCCGCGAGGGCAATTTTTATGGTTTTCCTAATAGCTACAGCTATCACCAGATCGTTTGGACATAGCAATGTCAGGACTTACGCAAGTCCGCCATATTTAGAGCATGTGTGTGGTGTGCTTCGCACACCACACACATGCGTAAGTCCTGAATGTGCAAGTGCGTTAAGTACAGCAACAGTGGTGTGGTGCACTTCATGTCCCACACCACCGTACTTATCAACGTGAACAGCGCTATAGTGCTATACGGTCAGAATCAAAAGGAGAGAGGCGGGACAACGCCCCACCTCTCTCCTTTGGGTACAAGTTTTAAATTATTCATGGCACGGATAAATCCATGCTGTGCAGCAGATCCGTAGTTTCCTGGGCTTCGGATATCATGCCAAGCTGCGCAAACATACTCAAGGCTTCAGAGGCCCAATGGTGAGCTTCAGCACCATTCCCCTGGCTGTATTCTAGACGCGCCAGTGATCGCATACAGAATGCCGTACGGCAGCGATCGCCACTTTTCTGGGCCACTTGCAAACCTTCTTCCATCCACACTCGGGCATCAGTAACATTGCCCTGCTTCAAGGCCACATCAGCCAGCCAGTCTTTCGTCAGGAAAACAACCCGCCGCCAATCAATCTGTTGGGCTTGCTGGAGAGCTTGCTCAAAGTGGGCTTGTGCTTGAGTAAAATCTTCTGTTTTGTAGGCGATTTCGCCTCGGTAGTAGTGCCGCCGAATTGAGAAGCGCTGGTAGGCGGTCGCCTCTAACTCCGTTTCCTGCACCATCATTTCTGCACGCTGCAACCAGTGCAACGCTTCAACGAAGTCTAAATTCTCAATGTGCCAAACAGCAATGTGAGTCGCCAATTCCACCTGAGTTGCAGGTTGAAGGTATAGGTGGTAGTCCCAGGCTCTCGCGAACAAATCCTTTGCGGATTCCAAATGATGAGGTTGCCCCAACAGCGTTAGTGTCCATGCCCGGTCAAACACCACCTCAGCAACAGTGGGCCAGTCCTGGCGCTGCTCCGCCGCCTGGATCAGCCAATTCGTCCAATCTAAGCGAGTTGCCCAGCAGCTCAGGCGATTTTTGCTATAGCCCTGGGCGTGGCTATAGCAACGGGCTTTACGCCAGAAACGGCAGACCTCCTCATAGCGATCCCCTGCAATGCACCACTCAATCACATCCTGCAGGTTTTCCCATTCCTGTTCCAGAGGGCCATAGTTTTGCCAATCCGTCCAATCCTTGCCACCATAAGTTTCCGCAAAAGTCAAATACCATTCCACCCGACGCTGATGTTGCCGCAATTTGAGGTCAGGGTCGGCATTTAATTGCGCGATCGCATATTCGCGAGTCAGGGGCAACATATCAAAGCGCCCCTCCCTCCCGTTGAGCAGTGAGAGTTGCTGCAACCGCGCCAAGCCCTGGGTTACAGTGGCGGGATCAGCGAGTTCAGCTACATAGGCGAGCGCATCTGTCGCGGCTGAACTTGGAAACAGAGCGGCCGCCAGAAAGAGGGAATAAATTGGCTCATCCCGCAAAGCCATGAGCGAACTCTCGAAATAGAAGCGGGCATAGTCTCCCTGAACCACTGCTTGCACCGAGGATTCCCACGGGTAGCCACTGGCCAGTTGCCCAACAGCATAAATGATAGCAGCGGGAATGCCACTAGTTCGTTGATGTAATTGTTGAGCTTCGTTATCGGTTAGGCGCAGTCCCTTGTTGTGGGACTGGCTCTGAATCAGGTCAACACCACAGGCTGGTGGCAAAGGAGCCAGGGTAACGGAAGGAAACGGGGTTTTGGCTCGGCTCGTCAAAAGGGTTTTAGTCGTGCTGGGCAAATCGTGCAGAAAAGACAAAATAGCAACTTGCTCCTCAACCGTTTCTAGATTGTCAAGGATTAGCAAGGTAGGCTGACGTGAAAGCTGGTGATAGATCTGCGTCAGTTGCTCTTCAAAGGGTTGCAGCAAAACATCCGGGCAGTGCAATGTGTAGGCGATCGCCCGAAACAAATCTTGTAATGTGCGATCGGGTTGAAGCCGGGGCAACAAGCCCGATGAGGTCAGATGATTGGGTTTTGCAGAAGTAAAGATAATGGCGTTGAAAGGCGCTGAGGCAGCTTTCAGGTGATGGGCGATCGCCAGGGCCAAGGTCGTTTTACCAATCCCACCTAACCCCTCAATACTGACGCAGGAGGCGGGATGATCGAAGCTCAGAAAAGCCAGTAGTCGCTCAATCTCTGCCTCCCGCCCAATGAAGGCACTGTCGCTTCCGGCACGCAGGTTATGGTATATCGAACGCTGGCCCAGGAAGGACGGTGAAACCGCAACGGGCTCAACCGTTTGGAGATATTGCTGAAAGACCGATTGCAAATTGCGCTTAGAAACGGGCTGATTGAGCGCTTTCGAGAGCATCTGCCACAATCGAGAGCTGACCTGTTTGATGTAGTCGTAATCGTAGCCGCTGGCCTGGGCAATCATTGGGTAAGATTGGCCCTGCCAAATTTGCCGGAAGACTTTGAGCTGGGTGTCGTTGAGTTGAGCCGTCTGGCCTGATTGGTTCAGAATTTGATGGAGGAGGGCGATCGCCTCATCTGCGGTCATGGGTCAGTTCCGTATAGGGGCTATACCCGTGGTCTGGCTTTGCTAGAACATTGAACGCTTTTATGAGATCCACTGAGGAAATAGAAGTTTACTGAAAGATCTCACCTTTTCTCACTGCACCCCCGGCTATGCACTCTTACTTTAGAGGTAGCTGATATGGCTCAGCTCTGGGTTGTGATCTGAGATTATCCCTGGCTCGCGGGCAATCTTGCCCCAGCTCTGTTCTCTTCTGCCCCTGAAGGGGACACGTGACGGGATACCTATCCTTTCTTCGCCATGTCCAGGAGGAGAGAGGAATAAAGATACGCTTTACAGATTTCTCTTACCGCCTGGGGAGAGAAACTGCAGGGAAGTCTCTGTATGTCTAGCAGAGAGTTCTCTGGCGGGTGGTTGGAGATTGATTGGTTGTGAATATCATCTGCAAACAATCAAATTAGTTCTTGTAGAACATTCCAAGCACCCTCTAGCGGGATGGGATAATCTCAATCTTTATTTGTTTTTTTACATTTGCAAGAATATTCGATCCGTCTAAACCATGATAGAGCCAGAATTTAGATAATGGGCACTGTTTCGTGCTGCCCGTTATCTAAATTCCTACTATGGGTGCAGAATAGGCTTTTCCTACGCAGAATGCAGGTCAACCAGCCACGATCGCCCCTAGCAATTTCAAATTTGCTTCCTGGGCTGCTGTTAAGCCCGATACTCCGCTGATATTCATACCGTCATACGGTCGGGGAGCAATGAGAGATTTCACACAGGCTCCTGTTTCAGGATGCCAGATTTTGATCGTGCCGTCGAAGCTACTACTGAGGATGAGGGGGAGGCGATCGCCACCCTCCAGCGATAATGGCGTAGCTTCATACAACAGAGACAAAATACCACTGCTGTGACCTTGCAGCGTTCTCAGGCATTCCCCTGTAGCGACATCCCAGATCTTGATGGTTTGATCGAAGCTACCACTAATCAGGTGTTGCGCATCAGGGCTAAAGCAAATGGATGTAATCGCTCCCTGATGTCCTCGCAAAGTGCGGAAGCATTCGCCCGTATGGGGATCCCAGAATCGAATCGTTTCATCGTAGCTGCAACTTACAAGAAATTGGCCATCAGGACTGAATCTAGCCTGCCCGATGCGATCGCCATGCCCTTCCAGCACCCGCACACACTCTCCGGTTACGGGGTTCCACAGACGAATTGTCTTATCATGGCTGCTGCTGACAAGGGTATGACCATCCGGGCTATAAGTGACAGAGAGCACAGCGCTGGTATGCCCACATAGGGTTTGCAAGCATTCGCCCGTATGGATATTCCAAATCTTGATAGTCTGGTCATAGCTGCCTGTAGCGAGGGGAAACCCACTGGGATGAAAGGCTACGGCCCAGCCCCAATTTCCGTGCTGTAACGTTTGCAAACACTCGCCTGTGTACCAGTTCCAGAGCTTAATCGTGTGATCAGTATTGGCGGTAACTAGCAGGGAAGCATCTGGCGAAAATGTGAGGCCCCAAATCAAATCAGCCTGCGGTGGCAAGGTTTTGACAATATGTCCAGTTGAGACATCCCAGAGTTTGACGGTCTTATCTTCATGGGCACTGGCTAAAATAGGATGTTTTCCATACCTGGGGACAGAGTGATTGTGGGAGGCCCTCGTGTCCATGTAGCCTAATGGTGGCGTGAGGGCAATGCGAGTTACAGCATTGGCATATCCCTGTACCGTCTTAACACATTGCCCAGTTTTCGCATCCCACAATTTGACGGCATGGTCACCACCACCACTGGCTATAAGCTGCCCATCTGGGCTAAATGCACAGGCCATCAAATGTTTCTGATGCCCATGGAAGGTTCTCAAGCACTGCCCTGTAGCTATATCCCAGAGCTTTAGGGTGCGATCGAAACTGCTACTGGTCAGGTATTGTTCATCCGGGCTAAACGCTGTTTCACTCACCCCGTGCCCATGTCCCTGTAAAAAATGTATGCACTGGCCGCTTTCTAGATCCCAAAGGCGAATACTTAAGTCTAGGCTAGTGCTAGCCAGGTAGCGGCCACTGGCACTGAAACGGAGCATCCGCACATCCCCTGTATGGCCGCTGAGGGTTTGATAGCATTCCCCTGTTTGAATATTCCATAGCTTGATTGTTTGGTCACGCGTGCTGATGGCGATCGCCCGTCCATCAGGACTAAGCGCCGTTGACCGAGCTAGCAGAGTATTGCCTTGAAGGGCTGCAATTTGATATTCCGGATGGTCAACATTCCATAGTTGAATGGCAACAGTCTCATCATACAGAATGCATTGTTCATCGGAGTTAAAGGTAACCGCATTTAAGAGGTTGGCTGGTCCTTTCAAGGTCTGTAAACATTGCCCTGTTTCCATTCCCCAGAGCTTTACAACATAGTCATCACTGGCACTTGCCAGGGTTTTTCCAGTAGGACTGAAGACTAAGGAAAAGACCCAACTTTTATGACCCTGCAACGTCAATAATTTTCGTTGAGTCAACAGATTCCATACATGAACTTCAGTCCGCGCATCACTGATGGCCAGGTACTTTCCGTCTGCACTAAAGGCCACAGCGATAATACCGCCAAACACCTCTGCAAAGGTAGATTGATAAAAGGTAGAACCTGTGAAATCGGTATTTTGCAAAGTGGTATTCGTGAAATAAACCTGAGCGATTACCAAATCCGAAAAATCGCAATTATCTAGGTTTGAACGTAATGCATTTAGCAGGTTAATTACATTTCCAGCCGCGTATCCTGTATAGGATAATGGCTTTCCTCTTAAAGCATTGAGGATTTGATTTAAGAAGAATTCCAACGGAATGGAATCGTGCAGTGTTACAAGCAATTTTTGAATTAAGGGTTGCAGAATAAGCCGAGCCTGGCTATCCCGAATATAATCTTGAGTTTGTGCTTTGAGCAGTGCGTGGCTACGAATAACATCCAAAGTTTGGCTTGTAATTTCGTGATGACATCGATCAATGAAGGTTTGTGTAATGTATTCCATCACTACAGGCTGTTGCGTGTAGCCTAATGAGCTAACTTCAATAAGCGATCGTCCCTGTAAGGATTCCAACGCTTCCAATAGGTTACGCTGCGGCATGGGCGCAATCCAATTTTGCTGCAATTTAGCGAACGAAATCCATTCGCGTTCGATGGCAAGCCAATCCATCACAGCCTGTTCTAAGGGGGAGAGGCGATCGCACTGCTGTTTGAGCAAATCCCAGATGCCGCCATAAACCCCAATGTTCTGTTGCTGAAAGCGGGTAACATCACCATCAAAGGTAGATTGAATGGTGGCCGCTGCAATTTTAAGCGCCAGAGGATTGCCGCGATAGTTCTCCATTAACTGCTCAACCCCAGCAGCCACAGTCAGCCCTTTCGCTTGAAGAATTTGTGCTCCATCTGCACGCGACAACCCGCCGAGTTGCAGCGATCGCGTCGGCCCATCTTCAATCTCCTGGGCTGCTAACTGCCCCAGCCTCTCTCGACTGGTTACCACCAGACAACTTTGATGCCGACCATGGGCAATGCGGTTCAAGAGTTCCTCATATTCGGTGTAACCTTCTCGATAATGGCCAGCCCGCTCTCCACCTTGCAAAAGAGATTCTGCGTTATCCAGGATGAGCAAGTAACGGCGATCGCGCAGAAACTCGATGAGCAAGCTCATCTGATCGGGCAAGCGATCGGGAATGGTCATTGGCTGGGGGTGAGCCAGGGTCTGAAGTAGATTTTTTAGGAGTGTTTCGATGGGAGGCAAGTTTCGTAAACTTCGCCAAACAAAGCCCTCAAAGCGATCCTGAAGTTGCTCGACTAGCTTCACGATCAGAGACGTTTTTCCAACCCCTCCCATACCCAATACAGTTACCAGACGGCAGTGGTCGTGGCAAAGCCAGTCTTCCAGTTGGGACAACTCATCGGCCCGTCCGTAAAATCGGCTGAGTTGGGGAGCTTCCCCCCAATCTTGAAGGCGAAGGCTCTCCTTATAGGGCGGAGCGATCGCCACCTCATCCTCAGAAGCGGCAATCTCCTTCCAGGGGAGCGCAAGTTTTGTACAAATCTCTTCGAAAATAGCCCGATCAACGGGTTTTCCATTAAAAAAATTACTGACGGTAGACAGAGCTACACTCAATTCTTCTGACAATGCTCGCTGGCTCAGGATGCCCTGTTGTTTCAGCGCTACCTTCACGGTACCAATACAATCTGGACTGACTTTGAGCGATCGCGGCATTGCCCCTTCAGGAAACTCTCACAGTGCATGATTCTATCGATAAAACTCAACCCCCATCTCAAGGAGATGAGGGTTGAGTTTTATCGATGATTGAATTCACTATATCAGAGCGTTTTTCAAAAGTTGTTCTTTCCTGTACTTCCTACAGAAAAATGCACATCTTGGAACTGGCTTTTCAAACGCACACTCAGAACCACTTCTGGGGATACGGGCGATCGGGGACCAAATTATTGAAAAGAACTGTGCAACTGACAATGAGTACCGATCCCAGTAGCACAGGCATCAGCACGAAATCCCACGAGACATTATTCATGACACCCAACAAAGCAACTGCCCCTGCCGGCGGATGAACTGTGTGAGTTAGTTGCATCAATTTAATTGCCGTGGCAACCGCTAACGCCATCACCCAGGGATCATGACCCAAAAAATGCACCAAGGTCGCACAGGTGAGGGCTCCAATGAAGTTCCCACACACCACATTGCGAGGTTGCGCTAATGGGCTATCTGGCACCCCAAACACCAACACGGCCGTTGCTCCAAAAGGAGCCGCAATTAATGGATATCCGCTCTGAGCGGTTAGGTATGCCAGAGCCCCAATCCCTAAAAAACTGCCAATGAACGAAAAGAAGATTTGTGCGTAGTTATGGGAGGCGATCGCCCGTTTGGGACGTTTTATGCCTACAGCAGCTATGGGCCGGCTTAGAGTTTCGTCGGAGCCCCGATATCTTCGGTGCTCACGGGCTTGACCTTTATAGGCTCTTAAGAAAGATACTCGTCTCATTCCAGCTAATACGCGGCTTGGGAGCTCTTCTATTAAACAATGTTATAATTCTCTGACAAAGCAAGAAAATGGTATTTTTTGATACAGATTCTAAATGACTTCCATAATGTTTTCTGTACTGAAAGGAGATATTCATCCTGCAGAAAAGCCCTTACGGTAGCATCGAAGGAGATGACAGCCGTTTTCTTGGGTCTTCATGAAGCAGGCAACTCCTGAGCAATTGGTATCCGTTTCGGTCTTCGCTCGGCTGCAACCGGAGCAGTTAGCCCATCTACAACCCCATAGTCATGTACAGCTTTATCAAGCTGGGGAAATTGTGTCCCATGAGGGCGATCGCCTGCCTGCCCGACTCTATGCCCTGTTGGATGGGCTATTACGGATTTCCAAAACGGCAAGCAATGGGAAGGAAACCATTCTGCGTACCCTCTCAAAGGGAGAGATATTTGCGGCTCCAGCACTTTTTGGAGATGGGACTGCTCCTGCAACGGTAACGGCGGAAAGTGATGTGCAGATACTCACCGTAGATCGGGAGGCGTTGCTGGCAGCCATTCAATCCAATCCCGAAATTGCATTGAATATGATGGCAGTGTTTAATCAGCGCCTTCAGCAGTTGCATGAGATGGTGCATGGGCTGGTGTCAGAACGGGCGATCGTACGGGTCGCGCGTTTGATTCAATCCTATGCTAGAGAGCAAGGTGCGGAAGAGGTGAAGCAGGGCATTCGCTTGCAGAGGCACCTGTCTTATTACGAAATTGCCCGTAGTGTGGGTATCACTTACGAGGAATGCGTGCGCTTGTTTAAGCAGCTTCAATCCGTTGCAGCTTATAGCCGGGGTGGCACTATTACGATTTTGGATTGGGATGGGTTAGATGCGATCGCAGGAGGTCGAGGATTAGCGATGCCGCAGTCTTAGGTCATTCTTATCGTGAAAGTGACGGCTTTGCCGTCACTTTCACGATAAGAATGACCGGTTGTTTTATTGGCGTTGTCACAACATCCAATAGGAGCTTGATTTATCTGGGCTCAGACAGGGTTAGTAGAAATGCTAAGTTTTCAGATGCTTTCAGGGCATGAGGTGCATTGGCAGACATGAAAACGAAGACACCAGGTTCCAGGGTAATATCTTCTCCCTCTAGCGTCAAAATACCATTGCCCTCTAGTACCTGCACAACAGCATTTTGTGTTGATGTATGTTCTGCAATATCTGTACCCGCTGCTAGACAAAATAAGGTGTATTGACAGTGCGGAAGCTTAAGCAAAACTTTGCTGACAATTCCTGTTTCAGCGTATTGGATTTTATCTTGAAGTTGATCGCTAAATGATTCGGGAGCATTTAGAAGTGTCATCATTATGTGGCTCCTAGTGACGTTCTGCGTATAGTACGATGTATCCCAATTCTTGTTGATATTGTTTGAAAACATTTCGCATGGCTAAGAGGCGATCGCGAATTGTTTTTTGCGTCAAAGCATTCCAGAAAAATTTCACAGTATCAGCCCAGCCTTCATCCCGAACGATTTGCGCCGGGTCCAGCAATCCCATAGGTCCAGCTTTGTGTTGAACGACGTGTAGACCCGCCGTTTCGTAAGCTTCCATCCAATTCGTTTCTGAAAGGGGGGTGGCGTTGGTCCGAATCGTTTCAGCCAATGCTTTGCGAATTTCATCTTCCCGCCCCTGCACTTGCATTTCATGGGAAAGAAAATGTCCCCCAGGCTTGAGGCGATCGCAAATACCTTGCAGAATTTTGGCTTTGCCGGGTTGCGATTGCATCGTTAAAATCGCTTCTGCCAACACATAATCAAACTGCCCAGGAATGTGTTCCAGGTTAAAGATATTGCCTTCAATTACCTCGACCTGGCCCTCTAGTCCAGCAGCTTTGATGTTGGCACGGGCACGGGCAACGCTTTCCGGATCGCGTTCTACGCCGACAACGCGCACACCATAGCGTTGGGCAAGGGCGATCGCGCTATACCCAAAACTCGACGCTAGCTCCAGTACGGTTTCTCCTGGCTGAAATCCAGCCCACTGAAACAACTGCTCGGTGGCTGCCCGTCCTCCGGGTCGTAGAATTTTCTTACCTGCAGCAGCCATAACCTGGTGGCCCGGTGCCGTTTGGAAGTTGATGTGGGTGTGTGTCATGGCTTGACCTTCGGTGGAGTGCATACCTTTACTTTGTCAAATCCACTCAAAGGAAGCTATGAGCTACCTCATATTGCCAAACTTTTAGAAACACAGAGAACTTACGCAAATCCAATTTATTTAACCTCAACTCGGGATAAGCTAAAGCGCTCGCTAAGATGGATGTTTTCGAGTGCCGCGCGCTGCGCGGCACTCGAAAACATCCTTAACCCGCACTCAGGTTATTTAGTTCATTCTTGTTGTGTGTGGTATGCGAAGCACACCACACACAACAAGAATGCGTTGGTACTGAACACACTCGTTTCTTCCATAGTTCAATCAGTGTCGCTCACCAAGCAGTATTACAATGAATACCGTTCTGACAGGATGCCATGGTATGAGTCTCCAGAGTAAACCTGCCTGGGCAGGAGATGATTTCCTCTCACGCTGCGTTAATTTGCTCATTCAAACCAAGCCAATTTATGCGCTGATGAAGCAGCAGGCTCGGCAAGTATTAATTAAAACTGCTGAGAAAAATGGAGTTCTCTGGCGCAAACATTACGATGAATTAGCCACATCGGGTATTCAGCAGAACATAACTCAGCTCACCAATCCAGACGTGCGCTATCCCGATTATTATCAGGCTCCCTTCCACGCTTACGATCAGGGCAACCTGTGCTGGGATGCTGCCTTCGAGGCCGAGTCTGCCACCTATGCTATGGGCTTGCGGGTCTGGAAGGACGAGCCTTTAACCTGGCAAGACGCGCAGGATCGCCTCCGCAGTAGTTTTCATCATGTCCTGGCCGAGTACATAACATCCCCTGTACAGGATGTGCTGGATATCGGTTGTTCTGTGGGGATTTCAACCCTGGCCCTGCATCGGTTTTACCAGAACCGTCAAGAGAACCCCGTTCGCACTGTGGGGTTGGATCTGTCTCCCTACATGTTGACCGTTGCCCGCCATCGTGACACCCAGGGAGAGATCGCCGAATGGATTCATGGCGATGCCGCCGCAACGGGGCTTCCCGACCAGTCCTTTGATCTAATCACGCTGCAATTTGTCGCCCATGAGCTGCCCCGTCAGCCTGCGATCGCCATCTTCACCGAAGCCCTGCGTCTCCTTCGCCCGGGTGGCCACCTGGCGATCGTCGACAACAACCCCAAATCCCCGGTTATCCAGAACCTTCCTCCCGTGCTGTTCACCTTGATGAAAAGTACAGAACCCTGGTCTGACGACTACTACACCTTTGACATTGAGGCTGCTCTCCAGTCCATCGGCTTCAATTACCTCACCACCGTCCCCAGTGATCCACGCCACCGGACCATCCTGGCGCAGGCTCCGGTCTAAAACTGCTGGTATTGTGGGCTGAAGGGGCACATGATTCCCCTCCAACCCACAATACCTCGGGGAGAAAACCATGAGCTTTGCCAACAAAACTCTTGTGATTACTGGAGCCTCCATGGGAATTGGGCGATCGCTCGCTATCTCCCTGGCTCAGCAAGGCGCCAATCTGGTGCTAGCAGCCCGTACCCAGGAAGCCCTGGAAGATGTGTTAGCCGCTTGTGTGCGACAAGGGGCAAAGGCGATCGCCATTCCTACCGATGTGTCACAGCCAGAGGAGTGTCAGCGGTTGATGGCGGAGGCGATCGCCACCTTCGGTCAGATTGACGGGTTGGTCAACAATGCGGGTATCTCCATGCTGAGCCTCTTTGAAGAGGTGACTGACTTGACGGTTTTCGAGCGTGTTATGCAGGTGAACTACCTAGGCGCTGTGTACTGCACTCATTACGCACTTCCTTACCTGAAGGCTAGCCAGGGGATCGTGGTAGGAATCTCCTCTATCTGTGGCAAAACAGGCATTCCGTTTCGCACCGGATATGTCGCCAGCAAGCACGCCATGCAAGGCTTTTTTGATACCCTCCGCATCGAATTGCAAGGGACCGGAGTAGACGTGCTGGTGGTATCGCCAGGATTTGTCGCAACCGACATTCGCCAACGCGCCTTTGGGGGCGATGGGCAACCCCTCGGACAAAGCCCCCGAGATGAAAGCAAAGGGAATATGTCCGTTGATGAATGTGTGCGCCAAATTCTACAAGCTATGGAGCACCGCAAACGAGACCATATTATGACGCTGAAAGGAAAACTCATTCCCTGGGCCCGGTTGTTCGTACCGGGGTTGATTGATCGGCTCTCGGCACAAGCTGCAGGGTTTGAGGTGGGGAATGGGTAGATCCGTGAAGGTGAGGGTTACCTCACTCTCACCTTCTAAGGAGATTTCCAGATAAGAGCTTCCCCATTATTTGGAAAAAAGGCGCGGCTTCGCCGCGCCTTTTTTCCAAATAATGGGGATATTGTTTCTCAGAAATCTCCTAACATGGGTTGGGTGAAGTATTAGCGCCAGACTATACCTTCTCAGGAAGTGGCAGACACACGACAAATCGCGTGCAGCCCGGTTTTGATGTTACCGAAACCACTCCCCGGTGGCGGTTTTCGACAATACGCCGCACCGCATCCAGGCCTAAACCTGAGCCTTTTCCCATCTCCTTAGTTGTGAAAAAAGGTTCAAAGATACGGGATTGGATTTCATCAGGGATGCCCGTACCCGAATCGATAACCTCTGTGCGAAGGTAGCGACCATCACAACAGGTCTTGATTTCCAGCGTTCCTTTTTCGTCCATAGCCGCGATCGCATTATCAATCAAGTTTGTCCACACCTGATTCAATTCACTGCCATAGGCACAAATTTTGGGAAGGTTGCGATCGTATTGCCGCTTCACTGTAATCCCGTGCTTCAGCTTGAAGGAAAAAAGCTGAAGTGTATCTTCCAGTCCCTCGTGGATGTCAATCAATTGCTTGGCACCCTGATCTAGATGGGAGTAGGATTTCATGGAATGCACCAGGGCTGAAATGCGCTCTGCTCCCCGCAGGCCATTTCTGATCATGGCCATCACATCAAAGGAGAGGGCCAGCCAACGGATGCCCTGATCGCGCAACTCGGTAGGGTCATTGCGCCAACGATCGACCAATCGCTCCAGGGTTGCAACCTCTATGCCTGCACTGGCGAGAGGTTCGGCTAGCTTCCAAGCACCTTTGACTCCATACTCTTCCATCCAGTCCAGCAGGGCATCCTCGCGATCGCTCAACGTCATGGCATCTGCTGAGCCACTCAGCAGCATCTCATAGCCATGATCACGGACTTGATGCCATTCCTTAGTATGCTCCGGATCTACGTTGCGCTGGCCGTAGATCATGCTCATCTGTTCCAGCTCACGCAGGGCAGGGACGACATCTCGCAGCGCTCGTACCAGGGCCGCAGCCGGGTTATTTAATTCATGGGCCAACCCGGCAGAGAGCGTACCCAGGGCTGCCATCTTTTCCCGTCCCCGCAGAAAAGATTCTAGGCCCCGCACCCGTCGTTCCATGACCCGAAAAATACTGCGCTCAAAGCCCCGGCAATTATGCAGCAGGGTGAGAAAGTCACCACAGGGAATCTGGTACAGGTGGCACTCCGTAACCGTGCGCATGGTGACAGGTACAGTCTCCTCCGTCAGGATAGTAATTTCGCCAAAAAAGGCGGGAGCTTCGTGCTGCCCCACCGGCATCTCAATTCCCTCGCTGAGGCGGGTGATGTTGATACGACCACAAACCAGAATGTAGAAGCCATCCGAAGGCGTGCCTTCCTTGACCAACAGAGTTTTGGGAGGCAGATCAAGTTTAGTGGCGCGATCGCACGCCCACTCCAACTGCTCGCGCGGCAACTGCTGGAACGGTTCCAACGTCAACACGTCATCAATACACAGTGTGTTGCCCATAATTAAAGGTTGCTCAAATAACGGTGGACGAACTGCACACAAATACTGCCTTCCCCAACCCCCGAAGCTACCCGTTTAATGGAGCCGTAGCGCACATCCCCAACCGCAAAAATGCCGGGGATATTGGTTTCGAGTAGATAGGGCGATCGCTCATAGGACCAACCTCTAGGGTATTCCCCTTCCTTCGTCAAATCGGGGCCGGTTAGAATGAATCCTCTGTCGTCCCGCTGTACGACACCATCCAGCCACTCGGTATTGGGAACCGCCCCAATGAAGATAAACAGATAGCGGGTCGGCAAAGTTTGAACCTCTCCTGTTTTTGAGTTTTCAATCACCAACGCTTCCAGGTTGCCGTTGCCCTTGACCTCAATCACACTGGAAAACGTCCATACCTCAATATTTTCAGTCGCTTCGATCTGGTCAATTAGATACTGCGACATGCTCTTGGTCAGGGAATCGCCCCGCACCAGCATGACCACTTTGCGGGCGTATCGCGAGAAGTACATAGCCGCCTGCCCCGCCGAGTTCGCCCCACCGACGATATAAACATCTTCATCGGCACATTCCAGGGCTTCTGTCTGAGCTGCACCGTAGTAAACCCCTGCTCCGGTAAACTGGTCAATGCCCGGAATGGCTAACCGTCGCCACGACACCCCCAGGGCCAGAATTACCGCATGACAACTCAGCTCCGCCCCAGATTGCAGCGTGATCATCCGGTAATCATTCTCAATCCGCAGATTCTTCGCCTCCTGGGGCGTTAAGATTTCTACCCCAAAGCGACGAGCCTGAGTGACCGCTCGCCGCGCCAGGTCGCCCCCACTCAACCCAACGGGAAAGCCCAGGTAATTCTCAATCCGGGAACTGGTGCCCGCCTGACCGCCAGGAGCTTCCCGCTCAATCATCACCGTTTTTAGCCCCTCTGAGGCCCCATAGACCGCCGCCGCTAAACCACCGGGGCCGCCGCCAATGATCACCAGGTCGTAGAAAGGTTTGGTCGCCTGAGTCTGGAGGCCAATCCTTTCGGCAATGTCCAGATTTTTGGGGCGCGTCATGTGGGAGCCATCGGAGTACAGCACCAGGGGTAGACAGGGCCCCTCAACCCTGGCATAGTCCAGCAACGTTTTGGCCTCTGGATGCCGCTCAATGTCAAGCCAGCGGTAGGGGATTTGGTTGCGGGTTAAGAAGTCTTTGATCCGGTGTGAGTCGGGAGACCAGCGATCGCCTACGACCCGAATTCCCTGAAACTCAGGGTGGAAGTTCGCTCGCCAATCATCCAACAAATCATCCAGAACGGGGTACAGCCGCTCATCAGGTGGGTCCCAGGGTTTCAGCAAGTAATAGTCAAGACGGGCCACGTTGATAGCACGGATGGCTGCCTCGGTATCGGCGTAGGCCGTCAGCAGCACCCGCTTGCCCTCCGGGAATAACACACTCGCCTGCTCCAAAAACTCCACCCCTGTCATTTGGGGCATGCGTTGGTCTACTAGAAACAGGGCAACCGTATCGTTTCGCAGTTTCAACTCCTGCAACGCATCCAATCCGGCTTTTCCAGAATCAGCGCGGATAATGCGGAACTGCTCAGCATATTGACGGCGCAGGTCACGGGCGATCGCCTGCAACACTTCAGGATCATCATCAACAGCGAGAATGACAGGCTTATTCATGGGGGGTACGTGTAGGGATGGAATAATTTAAGCGGAATTGATCACGAACATAATGTGGCCCCGAACACGGGAGCTAATGAGCCAGCGGGTCATGCAAACCAGAAATGGGAGTTGTACAGAACTATAAGCCATGACGTACCGCAAGGACGGCGGCTTCAACGCGGTGGTTCACCCCAAGCTTATTCAATACTGAGCGGACGTGAGTTTTGATCGTGTTAGGGCTAAGGTAGAGTATGGAAGCAATTTCTGCATTGCTATGACCTTCAGCAATAAGCTTTAACACTTCTAGCTCCCGTGGTGATAGTTCAACTTTCGGCATGAGAATGTCCTTCCTTTTCATCCTGTTAGCGATCCTCCCTCCCCCTGGCTCTGAAAAACGAAGGCAACGCCTGACCCCTGAAAAGCGCGTCCTCTTGATGGTCTGGTCGTCAATAGCAGCCCCCGTTATTGATGAGCACCCCCTCTTGACCGTATGTACGAGAAAAATGAGGACTTGTCTTGTCTAATCTTGCGAATTGAGGGTAAATGTTGCGATCTACTGAGTTTCGTTTGTGAATGAGAGAGTGGAGGGCGATCGCCCTCCACTCCCTCATTCGCTTTTACAGCGCTTTTCAAGCACTGAAATCTGGTTGTTTTTGTGAGAGCCGCGCTCTGCGCGGTTCTCACAAAAACAACCGTGGCTAATTCAAGCGCAAAGCGCTGTAAGAAACACACGGAGTTCTTGCCTATTTCACGGGGCGAAACCGTTTCAGGTTTTACCCAGGCAGAAGCTCAAATGGCAGACGAAAGAGGGGTGCAGGTATAAACGCCTGCACCCCTCTTTCGTCTGCCGTGAGCAGTTGAAGGATCCAATTTATGACACGGTAGATCCGTTGTGGATATTCAGGTTGCGGAATGGGTTACCAGAATCAGATGAAACTGTCGCAATTGCGGATTCTAGTAGCTGTCGCAGCGCGCCAGAACTTCACGGATGCTGCACTCGATCTGCAAATGTCTCAGTCGGC
Organism: Leptolyngbya sp. PL-A3; assembly: GCF_039962325.1. Classification (NCBI taxonomy): domain Bacteria; kingdom Bacillati; phylum Cyanobacteriota; class Cyanophyceae; order Leptolyngbyales; family Leptolyngbyaceae; genus Leptolyngbya; species Leptolyngbya sp. PL-A3. The sequence continues at coordinate 31,722 of NZ_JAMPLB010000043.1, read as the reverse complement.
CGTGAGCCATGCGATCGCCATGCTGGAGCAAAACCTGGGTGTCGTCCTCTTTTCTCGGGGGCGGCATGGAGCCAGACTGACTCCCCTTGGCGAACGCATCGTCGAACATGCCCAGGAGATTGTGCATCGAGCCGACGAGATCGCCAAAGAAGCCGAACTTTCAAAAGGTTTAAAGGGTGGTCAGGTCAGAATTGCGTCCTTTCGGAGCATTGCAACGCATATTCTGCCGGGAGCGATCGCCCACTTCCACCAACAGTTTCCCGCCATTTCCGTCAACCTGGCTGAACATGAAGACTACCCCCATGTCGAGCACGCATTGCGAGAGGGCCAGGCAGATATTGGGTTTACCTTTATGCCAGCTAGCGAGGGGTTAGAGGTGTGGGAAGTTATCCGAGATGAGTTTGTTGCCCTTCTACCAATTACTTTTCAACCAGCAGGCTCACAGTTGAGTTGGGAGGAATTGGTCGCTCAGCCGCTGATTATGCCCCCCGTCAACTACATCATGATGCGACAGGTCTATCAACACGCCCAGACTTACGGCTATGCTCTCAAAGTCACTTACGAAGTGGAAACGGATGCGACCATTGTCAGCCTGGTGGCCCAGGGTCTGGGGGCTGCCATCTTACCGAGGCTGGCGGCAGAGCCGATTCCGGCGGCTGTTCGAGCCTACAGCTTACCCGTGCCGTTGGAACGAGTCATCGGGGTGGCAACCCTGGCGGATGCACTATTATCACCAGCTATCTACGCGTTTCTGGACAGCCTCAAAACGACCCAGGTACTCGTGTCATAGACATCCAGCCGTCATGAGGTGGACTGCCCTTCTACAGGTTATAGGCCGAAGGGTTCTGGTAATGACGGTCTTCCAGCCAAACCCGCAGTTCAGAGGCCGAAACACCATGCAGAGCCTGACCTGTCGTGGGGTCATAGCTGTTCCAAACCTCACGTCCTGCAGCATCTTCACTACACCACACATGAGGTTCTGAGGAAACAGAGAGATGGGCGATCGCCGCTTGCCACAGGTTGTTGAGCTGAGCTTTCCAGGCATTGTTACGGCGAGAAGGCTTCTGGAAAATACGTTCCAGGGTTTGCACAGAGTGGAAATGGGATTGCATAACAGGTGCCTCACTGCAGTTCTCTAATAACCTTACTCTACAAAACGGTAGCTAAAGATACAAAAAGCAGCTTGCATAGCTTCCATGAGCAACTTCGATAGATCGCCAGGTTCTAGACCCGTGGATGATTCCCATCAGGATGGAATGGATACATCCAATGGGAATTGTTACGGAAACAGGAGTTCTAGATTTTGACGTGAAATGTGAGTATAAGGGAATGGCATACGCAAAGGTCTAACTTCCGTTATGGGACAACCGATCGCCCCTCTTTCCCTTCCTCCCGGTGAATTTGGCTTGCCGTTCATTGGGGAAACCCTCAGCTTTTTTGGTGATCCCAACTACGCGAAAAAGAAGCACCAGAAATACGGCTCTATTTTCAAAACTCGTTTGTTGGGCCAACCCACTATCTTTGTGCGGGGTTCAGAATTTAACCAGTTCATCCTTACGAACGACAATAAGTATTTCGAAATCAGTTGGCCGCCCAGCACCCGGATGTTGCTCGGTCCCCTTTCGTTGGCATTACAGACAGGCGGTACTCACCAAAGCCGCCGTAAGCTACTGGCGCAGGCCTTCATGCCCCGTGCTCTGTCCGGTTACATTCCGGCTATGCAGGAAATTATTCAAAGCTATACAAAGCGGTGGGCCGAGCAGGGACAACTGGTGTGGTATCCCGAATTGCGAAACTACACCCTGGATGTTGCGTGCAAACTGCTGGTGGGAATTGACCATGGCTCTCAGAGCGAGTTGGGACATCTGTTTGAAACCTGGTGCCAGGGTTTATTTTCAATTCCTTTAGACTTGCCATGGACACAGTTTGGTAAAGCAAAACGAGCACGACACAAGTTGCTGAAACTAATTGAGGAAATTATTCGCGATCGCCAAAAATCTCCCGAATCTGGCACCGATACCCTGGGGCTTTTGCTCCAGGCTCGAGATGATGATGGCAATGGGCTGAGCCTCGAGGAGTTAAAAGACCAAACGCTGCTGTTGTTATTTGCAGGGCATGAAACTTTGACCTCGGCGATCGCCTCCTTCTGCATGCTCATCGCCCAACATCCCCTCGTCTGGGAAAAACTCCGAACCGAACAGCAGTTGTTTGATACAGCCATCCCTACCACCCTGGACAGCCTGAAGCAAATGACGTATCTCGACCAGGTATTGCAGGAGGTGATGCGCCTGATACCTCCTGTTGGAGGTGGTTTTCGCCGCGTGATACAGTCGTGTGAAATGAGTGGCTTTCAGATGCCCGAGGGATGGAATGTCCTGTACGAAATTAATCAGACTCACATGAACCCACTGGAACATGCTGAGCCCGATCGCTTCCAACCCGAGCGCTTTGGAACTACGCAAGCTGGCGTGCAAAGCAAATACAGCTACCTCCCCTTTGGTGGCGGGATTCGCGAATGCTTAGGCAAAGAGTTTGCTCGTCTAGAAATGAAGCTATTTGCAGCACACTTAGTGCGTTACTACACTTGGGAGCTACTGCCAGACCAGGATTTGAGCATGGTCGTCATGCCCACACCACACCCTCGCGATAATCTGCGGGTCACGTTTAGGTCATTAACCAAAACAATTGGTTAACTGAAAGTAAAAGAGGGTAGTGCTCTAATTGGATAAGTGATGGGCTGTGTTTCGCACCCCATTCACTTGCTTTAAACATGGCCGGGCGCTCCGAGTGCTACACCTCTTACATGGAAGGTTTGGACTTTATTTGGTTCCCTCATTAGGAGGACGAAATTTCTCGTGCATATTTCCTACGATGGTGCTGACCAGTGAGGCAGCACGTTACAAACTTTTAGCGAGTTTACCCTCTGAATTTATCAACGTGATTTATTGTTGTTTGCCCGATGTCGCTTCAATATACATGTGAACGCAATGGTCTTCATGTACCCAGGCCAAAGTTGTTGGATGCTAGAAACCCGGTGTTGAAACACCGGGTTTCTGGGCTTTTTGAAACGTTAATAATTAAGCTGCATCGCCCAGTCAACATGCTTTGAAAGCATTATCCAAGCTAGTTCATAGAGGAATGCAAAATGTCAGATTCAGAAATGCAATATCGAGAGCTTGGGAGTACGGGTGTCAAGGTTTCCGCCATTGGATTGGGAGGATGGCATCTCAGCCTCAAGCATGTTGATGAGGAACTCGCAATTCGCATTGTTCGGAGTGCGATCGATCGTGGCATCACCTTCATGGATAATTGCTGGGATTACAACGAAGGGACCAGTGAGCAGCGGATGGGGAAAGCGCTGAAAGAGGGTTATCGCGATCGCATCTTCCTCATGACGAAGCTGGATGGACGTTCTAAAAAGGAAGCCGCGAAACAACTAGACGAGTCGTTACAACGCTTGCAAGTTGACCACGTTGATCTGGTGCAATATCACGAGGTACTGCGGTTTGAGGACCCTCACCGTATTTTTGATGAAGAGGGAGCCCATGCAGCCCTCATGGAGGCACAGCAAGCCGGAAAAATACGCTTCATTGGTTTTACAGGGCACAAAGACCCCATGATTCACCTGCACATGCTGGAGGTAGCTGACTATTACAACTTCCGGTTTGACACGGTGCAGATGCCGTTGAATGTGATGGATGCGCACTACCGCAGCTTTGCAAAACTGGTACTGCCTGAGTTGGTGAAGCGCAATATTGGCGTACTGGGCATGAAAAGTATGGCAAATGGAATTCTGTTACGTTCCAATACCGTCACACCTATTGAGTGCCTTCACTATGCTCTCAATTTACCCACCTCTGTCGTGATTACAGGGATGGATTCGATGGAGTTAGTTGACCAGGCGTTTGAAGCCATTCACGCATTCCAACCGATGACCGATGAGCAGGTACAGGCATTACTCGCAAAAACCGCAGAAGCAGGAGCCCACGGCGAGTTTGAGCCCTTCAAAACTTCCTCAATTTTTGATGGTACGGCCCAAAATCCGGATTGGTTAGGCGAAGAACCTGAGCGACTTCAGCAATTGATGTCAGCAGCAGGTTGATATAGCGCTGTGCGCATAGATTAATTACGATGGGGTGGGGCACTTCGTGCCCCACCCCATCGTTGCTGTACTTAACGCACTTGCATATTGTTGTTATATTATCCGGTCTATTTGATTAGACTGGCGATCGCCTCCACCAACATGACTGGGTCTACAGGTTTTGGAATGTGTCGTTGAAAGCCAGCCTGCATCGCCTGTTGATAGTCAATTTCCCCAGCATAGGCCGTGAGGGCGATCGCTGGAATATCCCCGCCCAGTTCTGGCGGCAAGGCTCTCACCTGGCGCAGGAGCATATAGCCATCCATCTCGGGCATACCAATGTCGCTGAGTAGGATGTCAGGCTTGTTCTGAGTGAGAGCGACCAGTACCTCGTCTGCCGATGTCACCGCTGTGACCTGAGCTCCATGCTGCTCAATTAGGAAGGCGACAAACTCGCGGGTATCCGTGTCGTCGTCAACAATCAGTATCTGAACACCGCTTAGATCCAGGGGTGCATCTAGCTGTCTGCTATCCCTATGGTTTTGGGAGTCGGTTTTTATCAGAGGCAATTTCACCGTGAAGCTTGCCCCCATGCCTTCGCCGGGGCTTTCGGCCCGAATGGAACCGCCATGCAGCTCAACCAGATGCCGTACGATCGCCAGCCCCAAACCTAGCCCGCCAAATTTACGAGTTGTCGCACCATCGGCCTGACGGAAATAATCAAACACGTGGGGCAGAAAATCCGGCGCAATCCCCTGCCCAGTATCACTAACCGTCATGAAGACGTGGTTGCTTTGGTGCTCCACCTGAATCGTGACCTGGCCACCTTCGGGGGTAAACTTCACCGCATTGGACAGCAGGTTCCACACCACCTGTTGCAACCGTGTGGAATCTCCAGAAACCCATTCCTCATTCCCGTCAAAATTTGCTTGCAAGTGAATTGTTTTGGCCTCTGCCGCCAATCGCACTGTTTCCATAGCAGCCCGAATAACAGGCAACAAATTGACGGGAGCTACGTGAAGACTGAGTTTGCCTTGGAGGATGCGCGACACATCCAGAAGATCTTCAATTAATTCAGACTGGAGTTTGGCGTTGCGTTGAATAGTAGCCAGGGCTTGAGCCGTCTTAGCTTCATCTAATTTCTTCTTTTGTAGCAGGTCTGACCAGCCAAGAATGGGATTGAGGGGCGATCGCAACTCATGAGATAGCACCGCTAAAAACTCATCCTTGATTCGATTAGAGGCCTGTGCTTCTTCCCGGGCCACTTCTGCGGCTGAACGGGCCTGTTGCTCCGCTTCATATAATCGCGCATTTTCGATAGCCACTGATGCCATTTGTGCCAACTGCACCAGAATCGTTTCATCCGTTTCAGTAAACTCTCCCTCAAAGCGGTCTGAGAGTTGAATTAACCCAATGTTCTGTCCATCTCGCCCCACTAGAGGAGCCGCCAACCATCCCCCCCGCATAGGGGGATGCTTTGCCCCTGATGGGCCAAAGTTGTTCCAGTGGGGATGTGCTTCCAACTCGGCCTGGGTCATGCGGATAGAACGATTCGTGTGGCATACGCAGGCATAAATTCCAGAACCATCAGGCTTTTCATCATAATTCCGCCACTGGGCGTATTTTTCTGACATGTAGATTGCGTTGATAGCCTGTGCCCAGTTTTCGTTAATCGTCATACTTGTGACAGACTGGTGCGTTCCAATGATGGAAGCTGCCTGATCGTTAATGACTTGCAACACCTGTTCAACAGAAAGAGCCGAATTAATTGCTAGAGCTGCATCAGCTAACCCTTGCAATTGTGTCAGATACCGATATTCTTGGGCTAATAGGTGTTCGCGTTCAGCTTCTGCCCGTTTCCGTTCAGTAATATTGAGAACAGTACCAATCAATCGCGTTTTTGTCCCTGCCGCATTGAAAAAGGTTTTTCCTCGTGTAGCGATCCATCGTTCGATACCATCCTCAATACCGATCACGCGATATTCAATATTAATCTCCCCGCCATCTTCAGAACTGACCGCAGCCTGTATTACTTGGTGAATGCGATCGCGGTCCAAAGGGTGTAATGCTGCCAGGAAAATATCATAATTGACCTCGGCCTCAGGCGGTAGCCCAAACATCGCTTTACATTGCTCATCCCAGGTCAACGCTCCAGTTAGCAGGTTAAGCTCCCATGCGCCTAAAGCGGCTGACTTCAGGGTAAGACGCAAACGCTCCTCATTCTCTCGCAGGGCTTCCTCGGCCTGTTTTCGCTCCGTAATATCCGTAAGCGTTCCAATCCACTCCCGAATTTCACCCGTATCATCCAGAATCGGCACTCCGCGCCCAATACCATAGCGGTACTGACCATCTCGATGCTGGAAACGATATTCCACTTCGTAAGGGAATTTGTTCTGCAGGGCCTCACTCCAAACAGCAAGGGTACGCTCTCGGTCGTCGGGATGCACCTTGTCAAACCATCCCCAGCCCTGATATTCCTCCGGTGTTTGCCCAGTAAACTCTTCCCAGGCAGGTGCCGACACGAGCGACCCCTCACCGGTTGCAATCCAAACAATCGAGGACGTCACCGTAACAAGCGACCGATACCGTTCTTCACTTAACCGCACGGCAGCTTCAGCTAGCCTACGCTCGGTAATGTCCTCCACAATGCCCGCTGTCCGATAAGGCTCACCCCGCTCGTTGTGAACCGGGAAGACGCGGTCATGCACCCAACGAATCTCACCATTAGGACGAACAATGCGAAATTCCTGATCAAACTCAGCACGGGCAAGACCAGGCAGCGCTCGCTGAATCCGTTCTTGATCATCGGGATGCACAGCCTCTAGCCAGGAACGCGTATTTTCGTACAGGCTCTGACAGGAGCGCCCCCAAATCCGTTCGTAGGCCGTGTTGACATACACAATGTGCCCAGGCGAAGACTCACTAAAGCCCTCGCTCATGAAAAAGACAGTATTGATATTTTCAGTCAGCTGACGAACGCGTTCCTCGCTTTCGCGCAAGGCTTGTTCAGATCTTTTGCGATCGCTCACGTCCTGAAAATAAAGGGCTAGCCCTTCAGCAGATGGATAGGCATGCACTTCAAGCCAGGTGCCAAGCGCTGGGTTAAAGTCCTCATACACAACCGCAACTTGTTCCGTTACAGCCCGGTGTAGCTCATGATAGGACAGCGTTCCCACACGATTGGGAAATACGTCTTCCCAGACCTGTTTACCGAGCAATTCTTCACGGGTTTTATGCAAAATTTTGGTAGCGTGTTCGTTCACAAAGGTATACCGCCATTCGCGATCGAAGGCGACGAAAGCATCTGTAATGCTGTCCAAAATCAGGCTGATCTTTTCTCGCCCAGATTCCGCTTCTCGCCGCAATTGTTGTTCATAACGGGCAACCTCCTGACGCATTTGAGCCAGCTTCAACGTCGCTTCAATGCGCACCAAAAGTTCCCGGGCTGAAAAGGGTTTTATCAAGTAATCATCAGCTCCAGCTTCCAGCCCTTCCATGCGGGCTTCTTCTCCGGCCCGGGCTGATAGCAAAATGATGGGCAACTCTTTCGTGGCTGGCTCTGCCCTTAGCCTACGAAGCAACTCAAAGCCATCCATACCTGGCATCATCACATCGGTTAATACCAGGTCAGGCAATTGCTGGTAGATAGCAGCCAGGGCAGCAACTCCATTGCCAACCGCCTCCACGGTGTACCGCTGGCCTAATAGGCGCTTAACATAGTCGCGCATGTCGGCGTTGTCGTCAGCCAGAAGAATCTTGGGAAGCGGGAGGTTGGGTGCTGGAGAGGAAAGGGAACTGGGTGAATGGGCGGGTGGATGTTCGTCGACCCGTTCAGGCCACGCATCTACGCGTCCATTGGCGTCTGGGAACCAGCGCAGGGCTTCTTCGACGTAGGGAGTGGCTCTGGTCGATGATAAGGTGCGGCTTGTCGTGGAAGGAGCGGATGGAGAGCGATCGCCCTCCAAGCGGAGGCGATCGCTCGGCAAGTGCGCCCAGCCCGTAGGAATAGCCACCGTAAAGCAGGTGCCCTGCCCCACAATACTGTTTACTGTAATCGTGCCACCCTGCAGGCGCACAAGTTCCTGTACCAGAGATAGGCCGATGCCCGAGCCTTCGTAGGTACGACCCTGAGCACCCTGCACCCGGTGGAATCGTTCAAAAATGTGGGGAAGTTCTTCGGCGGAAATACCCGTCCCAGTATCTTGGATAGTTAATGCAATGTGATCTCCATAAGGGTGTAGAAGAACGGCGATCTCCCCGTGAAGCGTGAATTTAAAGGCATTGGAGAGTAGATTCAGCACAATCTTCTCCCACATATCCCGATCAACGTAAATCGGTTCCGGCAGAGGAGAACAATCCACCCGCAAGCACAAACCCGCCCGTTCAATCGCCGAGCGAAATACTCCTGCCAGATCCCGCGTTAACTCGGCCAGATCCGTCGGCTCGTACACAGCCTCGATCCGTCCGGCTTCAATGCGGGAGAAATCTAGTAGGGTATTGACCAGTTTCTGTAACCGTAGGGCATTGCGCTGCACCAGTTGGAGGCGATCGCGCTGCTCACCATCCTGGGTCTCTTGCAGGGCTTCTTCTATGGGGCCGAGCATTAACGTCAGGGGAGTCCGAAACTCATGACTAACGTTTGAGAAGAACACTGTTTTGGCGCGATCCAACTCGGCCAGTTGCTCGGCGCGTTGTCGTTCTTCTTCGTAGGAACGGGCATTAGCGAGTGCGGTGGCCGTTTGGCTGGCAATCTGCCCCAAAAAGTCTCGATAGCGCTCATCTAATCGACGTCGTGGGCTTACGACTGCCACCATGACCCCGGCAACTTTGGTCTGTCCCATCAAAGCAATGGGGAGTACCATCGCTTCCTCAGGGGGTTCCGGCCAGGGGCTTCCCGGCAATGCTCCAAAGCGGGCCATCACATCACCGACCACCTGTGGCTGAGCCGTTCGGACGCAGCGAGCAATGGGCCAGCCCTTGGGATTGTCAGATGCATCCAAGTCTATCCGATCTGGAGCAACACTGGTGTTCAAGGGAAACGGGCTCCCATTGCAGAGCTGGGCGCATCCCTTCTCTAAATCAACCTGATAGAAGAGAAACAATGGAATATCAATTGAAGCTGACTGAAGGGCTTCGGCAATCAAGGTATAGGCATCCTCAGTCGTCTTAGCAGTACCCGTACGAGATGCCACCTCGTGCAGAAGTTGGGCCCGGCGATCGTTCAAAACCCGATACGTGGTTTCGCTCACCACGTTAAAAATGCCATCAACGCCGCCCCCTTCCCCCTGGATCGGGTTAAACGTGTAATCAAAGAAGCATTCTTCGGTATAGCCGTAACGGTGCATAGCCAGCAACTCGTCACTATGGAAGGTGCCTTCTCCCGTTGAAAAAACCTTCTCAAATTCAGGGCCAATCTCATCCCAGATTTCAGGCCACACTTCACATCCAGGTTGCCCTAGAGATGCAGGGTGTTTATCCCCCACAATCGGTCGCCAGGCATCGTTGTAGAGCAGTAGACATTGCGGGCCCCAATAAATCGCAATGGGAAAACGGGAGTTCAGACAAATACTCAGGGCCGATCGCAAGCTCTGAGGCCACCGATCAACAGGGCCAAAGGGTGTTTCGGCCCAATCCATAGACCGCATTAAAGCCCCCATCTCTCCACCGCCTGAGAAGAGGTTTTTTGCGATCGCCACTCCATCCTGAGCCACCGTCTTGCTCCTATCGAAAATCTTGGGCTAACAAATCCTGACCCCCAAGCCATTGCGTTGCCTTGGGCAAAGACACCTAGTGCAGCGTTTCCCCAATCTGCTTAAAGGCTAGAGCATACTTTAGAGATGCCTGGATAAGCTGTTTTTTCGGGTGCTTTGCACATTTAAAGGGACTTAAAACAGAGTGTCAGAGATAGACAACGATACGACTTTTCTTATGGGGGCTGCACAGCACGCAATGGCACTTCAGGATTTACCATCAACTTTTCCTGGGCAAGGGTGAGTTGTTGTCATAATTTATGAATTAGAGTAGCTATTTCCAATGGCATAGGAATGATATTACGACAACATCTCTGTCGTTATGGGTATGACAAGAGATCGGCACAGTTTGACAATACGACAAAGGGCATAGGCTTTGTCTCTACCTAGAGTATGGGTTATGAGTAGCGCTTTCCATAGGCTACAAGTCAATCACTACGTGTAGAGCCCTGTACTAAAATCCAAAGCCGTAAGAGCCATATTCCCTTCAAAGGGTGTGAAGGAAAGGCATATAGTGCCCTTTTCTCCCATCCCCTGAACCTATCCATCATCAGTTGTTCTTCTCCAGGAATAGCTGAAACCGTTGCTTCAGTAGGATGTTGTTCGGGGGCGATCGCCTTCTAATAGCTAACAGATGGAGTAATTTTTTGCGTGGATTTCCCACCCATCTCACAGCATCCTTATACTGCAAGCACCATGGAAGAACGAGACGTGACCGATAGCCAGGGCACAACCTGGACCTGTGTACAGGCCTATAGTGGCCTTTCGGATGATGCTGCCCAGGTGAAGGGTAACGAGAATAAGTACTGGGTGGTTTGTACCCCCAGTGGAGGTGCCCAATCGGTTCGAATCCAATTAGAGAACGATTGGCAACATGCTTGCTCCGATGAAACATTGCTGAATCAAATCGCCACTGCCCAAAGCGATTAAGCAAGCTGCAATCAGGGACGCACCACCGATTGCTGATTACCCATTAAACACCAATGATTCAAGATACCTATGCTGTGGCTGTCAACGCCTTTCAACGGTTTGCGATCGCCGCTGAAGCCATTGCTGCCACCACCAAACGACTTACCAAAGCTGCCATTCTGGGAGATTACTTCAATACCCTATCTGACAATGATTTGCGGCTAGCAGCCCGGTATTTTGCAGGCTCTCCCTTTCCGCTATTTGACCAGCGGGTTTTGCAGGTCGGTGGCTCGGCTCTGATGACGGCTCTGGTCGTGGTGAGTGGAGAAGATCCAGAGCGGTTACAGACGGAACTCGTGCAGCGAGGCGATTTAGGGGATGTGGCTGCCAGTGTGCTGGATGATGTTGATACGCCAATTCTGCTGTTGTCAGAGGTGGAGTCAACGCTGGCAACGTTGGTAGAAACGCGCGGCAACAAGAAAAAGGTGGATGTCATTATCAGCCTGTTACGGCGCGCGACCTCTCTGGAAGCCAAGTATCTTATCAAGTTGATGGCAGGAGATTTGCGCATTGGGTTGCGGGAAGGGGCCGTGGAGGATGCGATCGCCCGCCTCGCTCAGCAAAATGTGGCCCGCATTCAGTGGGTCAACATGCTGACGGGTGATATTGGTGAAACGGCAGTGCTGGCCCGCCATGACCAGCTAGACACCGCTCACATGCGGCTGTTCCACCCGATCAAATTCATGCTGGCAAGCCCGGTAGACGACCTGGCTGAAATCACTCAACGCATGCCCGAAGGCTTTGCGGTAGAAGATAAGTATGACGGTATTCGAGCCCAGGCCCACATTGCCCCCGCTAGTTCTGACAAAAATCCGTTACTCCATGGGGCAACCTTCGCAGGCATTCGCGTTGCGCTCTTCTCCCGTACCCTGGATGAGATCACCCTTGCATTTCCAGATCTGGTGCAGCCATTAGCCTCAATGAAACGGGATGCTTTTGGCATGGGAGCGGATGCTGGGTTAATTCTGGATGGGGAAATCGTGCCCTACCAAAACGGCCGCATTCTCCCGTTTCAGGAGTTACAGAAGCGCCTGGGGCGTAAGACGTTGACCGACGACTTGTTGAAATCGGTACCCGTGGCGTTTGTCGCCTACGATATTCTGTACCGAAACGGGCAGGTGCTGATTGAGGAACCCTACGAAGTGCGCCAGGCCATGTTGGAATCGCTGGGGTTGGAGTCTCCCACGGTACAACGGGTTGTCTCCCAACGGTTCTACAACGCGGAGGCGCTGGATGCAGAGTTCCAGGCGGCGCGCGATCGCGGGAATGAAGGGCTGATGGTCAAAGCGTTGCAATCGACCTACAAACCGGGGAAACGCGGCAAAGATTGGCTAAAGGTAAAGCGGGCGATCGCCACCCTAGACGTTGTCATCACCGCCGCCGAAGTGGGCACGGGCAAACGGAGCCGATTCCTCTCAGACTACACCTTTGCCGTGCGGGCCAGTGAGGATGATCCAACTCTGCTGAATGTCGGGAAAGCCTATTCAGGTCTAACCGATGCTGAAGTGCAGGAACTTTCCGATTGGCTGAAAGCCCATACGATTCAGGAGTTTGCCCACGGGCGTGTGCGTACCGTGGAACCCAGGGTTGTCCTGGAGGTAACGTTCGATCGGGTGCAGCCCTCTAAGCGTCACAAGAGCGGCTATGCGCTGCGGTTTCCCCGCATCCTTCGTATCCGCCATGATAAACCCCCGGAAGAGGCTGACACCCTTGAGACGGTACGCCAACTCGCTGCCCAGATGGGGAGTGAAGATGTCGAGCCAGAACCTTAGGAGTGGCTGAGCGGAACGATCGCCCTTCCGCTCATCTACAAAAGAAACTGTGAGTTGCTTGAGAGAGGAACTGTTGTAAGCGGCCTTGAAGATGAACATTCCAGATTTAAACAGCGCATGTCAGGCGTTTAAAACGTTTGTCGATCGCATTTCTACAAACGCACCCGTCACAGGGGCTTACGATTCTGATGCCGATGGCGTAACGGCGGGTGTTGTATGGCAGCGAGCATTCGAACGCGCAGGGTTCGCGCGTATCCATCCTGTCATCCCTGACCGCGAACGCAACGTCTGGACGGAGGCAAACCGCGATCGTATTGCCTCTACCCAGCCGGAATTCCTCTTTGTTATGGATTTGGGTAGCGGCTCCGAAGCCGTTCTAGATGGCGTCCCGACCTGCTTTATCGACCATCACCATCCTGAAGGAGTACCTGATGGAGATACACTCATCAGTGCCTATACCTGGGATCCCATTCCCAACACTTCCTGGCTTGTTTGGCAGCTCTGTCAATCCATTGCTGATGTATCAGATTTAGATTGGATTGCAGCCATTGGAACCTTGAGTGACCTGGGCGATCGTGCTCCCTTCGACCTACTCACTCAGGCCAAACGCAAGTACACGGCCAAGTATCTCAAAGAAGCCACCGCTTTGATCAACGCGTCCCGTCGTGCCTCCCACTATCAACCAGAAGCGGCAGTTGCCGCGCTATTAAATCATTCGGATCCCAAGTCCCTGGTCAACTCCAACTCCTCGGAAGTGGTTCAACTGCGCCAGGCCCGCGAGGAGGTGAAACACGCCCTGGAGGAAGCCCGTAAGGTCGCTCCTATCTTTGCGGGTAAGGTAGCGTTACTCCAACTGAACTCTCCCTGCCAGATACATCCACTGATCGCCCAGAGCTGGCGTAGCCGTCTCCCTGGCTATGTCGTCATTGCTGCCAATGAAGGTTATATACCCAATCGCATCAATTTCTCAGCCCGTTCCAATTCCATCAACGTGCTGGAATTTTTGCGATCGCACCCCCTGAGCGGCGGTGAAGGCAACTATGCAAATGGCCATGACCAGGCATCGGGTGGAAGCTTGCCGCGCGATCGCTGGCAACAATTGCTCACTCAACTCGGCTTCTCAAAAGCGTAGGCATATTTAATTTGAGTTCCAAGATGCCTGTTTTTGCGTGTGCTTCGCACACGCAAAAACAGGCATCTTAACTTGCTCGAAACTAGATTATTCAGCACCAGAGTTAAGGATTAGGAGGTAGGGTTTTGCCCCACCTCTCTCCCTTTTTTAACCTCGGTTCGGGTTAAGGGTGTTTTCGAGTGCCGCGCGTTGTGCGGCACTCGAAAACACCCTTAACCCGAACTCAGTTTTTTTACAAGCTATCTAGCGATCGTTAGAGGCAAGGAAAGCACTGCAGTTGTACCAAACCCTAACTCACTGTTGAGTGTAACTTGCCCATTATGTAGCTCAGCTGCCCGTCTGACGATTGCCAGCCCAAGACCAATGCCAGGAGTACCGGGGATGGAATTGGCATTACTGGCCCGGTAGTATCCATCAAAAACGCTCTCCAGCTCATCGGACGGAATTCCAATACCGGTATCTCTGATGTAAAACACAATGGTTTGCAACTCGTTTTGCTGTTCACAACTGAGTTCCAATTGAATCGAATCAGCGTTAGGCGCGTAACGAATAGCATTCAGCACTAGATGAGTCAGCATCAGTTGAACCAAACTAATGTCAACCGAAACTGGCGAAGAGAGACGGAAGGAATTGACAAACTCTAACTGTTGTGGTTCTGCCAACTGTTGAAGATTAGCGATCAGCTCTTCACAAACAGCGACTAGATCCGTCGGTGCAGGTTGAAATGGAATGGAACCTGCCTCTAGCGCAGCATAAATTAAGGCATTATCCAGGGTTTTGGTAATGCGATCGACACCCGCATAAATGCGCTGAAACCGTAGGGATTGTGTATCTTGGTCAGACGGGTAACCTTCTATCAGTTCAGCGGATCCCCGAATCGACATCAATGGGGTGCGAAACTCATGGGAAACCGAAGGTAACAATCGAGCCTGAAGCTGGCGAAGATAAGCTTCTTGCTCACGGGTTTGCTCCAATTCAGCGGATTGTTCCGCAACTTTGCTTTCTAACGTAGCGTTCGCCTGGGCGAGTGCTCTCTGGGCCTGGTACAGCAGAGCTTCGACTTGCTTCTGCCGGATAGCATAACGGATTGTACGCTCCAGGTTAGCAGGGCTAATTTCATCCTTTGCCAAAAAATTAGCTGCGCCCATTTCCATCGCTTGCAAATCAATGTCACGATTTGCCACTCCCGTCAGGAGAATAATGGGAGGCTGAGGCCCATAGGATAGCGCCTGTTGCAGAACCTCTAGCCCGTTACGTTCTCCCAGATAGTAGTTTAGTAGGCAGGCATCGTAAGAACCGGGTGCATCTTGGGACTCATCAGCTTTACGAGTGAGGCTAGAGATAGCCTCTTCATAGGTTGCAGCCCATTCCACTTCAAATTGAAGCTCCCGTACAATTGCCAGCATTTCACGCACAGCAATGTAATCATCTTCATTGTCCTCAACAAACAGAATTTTAATGGGCTGACGACTCATGAACTCACGCCTGAACAATTATTCCTTCTGATGGGGAGTGGATTGCCTAATATGGACTGCCTCCAAGAATGGATATGATTGTAAAACCTTTACGCCCATTCACAAAAACTATGCCATAGCGATCGCTTCAGTACTCATCCATAAAGTTTAAAGGTTTAATGGTGTATTTTGTACTTCCAGCACATCTGTATTCTATACCCACCGTCATTTTTATCATGAGTTAGGCAGATTTCATAAAGGATAAAGGTCTTAATCTTCCAGACTCATCTCAAATCCAGTTGAATAACGAATACGGAATGGTAATTCAGGATACACATCCTGATTACAGTTATTCAACAATTGCTATCGCCGTTGGTTAGGACATTGGGAGCTATTAAAGGCAATGCCTTCAATAGCTCCCAATGTCCTAACCAACTGAGCCAAGGCTATAGAAGTCACTTCAAGTAGTTTCAAGATGCGGTAAAGTAGGTGGTTATGTTTAGACTTAAAATCCAAAGTGTTGTCTCTCTCCCCAGACGGTCAATACGGCACTTTGGGTCTTACGTTGAGTGGCTTAAAGCCTGGATGTTTTGTGGTAAGAGGAGCTTTAGCGATCGCTACTGAACAAGTTTGAATGAAGTTTGCGGGGTAGGCAAGCCCGACCAAACCAGTATTGGTCAAGGCTGTCTGCCAGTTCAAAAATCTCTTGAATCGTTTGTGGCTTGCTAATATAAGAATTCGCTCCCAACTCATAGGCACGGTAGACATCTTCAACAGCATTAGAGGTGGTAACCACGACAATGGGAATGGCTTTCCAATCTGGATGTTTCTTTAACGCTTCTAGAACTTCAAACCCGTTCCTGCGCGGCATTCGAAGATCCAATAGGATGAGATCAGGCCGCGGAAAGCTGTCTGACTGCGTATACGTTCCCTGATGAGCCAGAAAATCTATAACCTCTTCCCCATCTTCAACCAGAAAGAGTTGCACATGGGGTCGATGGCTCCAGGCGTGCTGCATCAATAGGCGGTCATCTGGATTATCTTCAGCAACTAGCAGAACGTTTTGCAACATAACACTCGTGGCCATTAGAGAGCTAGACGCGAATTGAGCGAGGCAATGTCAGGGTGAAGGTTGATCCCTGACCAGGAGTACCGTGAGCTTCAATTGTGCCCCCATGCCGTTCCACAATCCTTCTACAGATAGCCAGGCCTATACCGGTTCCCTCATACTGACTGCGGCCCTGTAAACGTTCAAAGGCTCCAAAGATGCGATCGCGATATTTTGGATCAAACCCAATGCCATTGTCCTCTATGCAAAGCACATAATTTTGCGTACTTCCCAGATTCGCACTATTCTGTGGTAACAGATTCTCCCTGACATAAATTCTTACCAAAGGCGGAGCAGTTCCGTGAAACTTTAAAGCGTTACTGATCAGATTTTGGAAAAGTTGAATCATCTGGATGGGATCGGCTTGAATGGTCGGCAGAGTTCCTACCTGAATTTGGCCTGCGGTCAGCCGAATTTGCTCTTCAAGATTAGCAATGACCTGATCTATTACCCGATTTAAGTCAACCGATGTGAAGGGGGTTGTTGCGGTCGATATGCGGGAGAGTTGAAGTAAGTCGTCAATCATTAACTGCATCCGCTGTGTTGCTCTCCCGATGCGGTTCAGATAGTCCTTGCCTTCCTCCTGCAAAGATTCAGCACACGTTAACTGGAGCAGGGTACTAAAGTTTCGTACCGTTCGTAAAGGCTCCTTCAAATCGTGAGAAGCCAGGAAGGCAAAGTTTTCCAACTCCTTGTTGCTTTTCTGGAGTTGCACATTCAGTTCGTGCAAGCGTTGTTCTGCCAGTTTGCGATCGTTAATATCCAACAGAATGCCAATGGATCGCAGTAATTGACCAGTCTCATCGTAAATGCCTTGAGCCCGTGACATCACCCAACGGATGGAGCCATCGTCATGCACGACTCGATATTCCACGGTATACTCCGTCTGTTTCTCAATCGAGTCTGAGAACTGGTGAACCACCCAATCCAAATCATCTGGATGAACATGACTCCGCCAAACTGCATAAATCAGTTCGCCCTTCACTTGCCGCGTATCGAAGGTTGAACCTAGTAGCCTGAAGAATTGTTCATTACAGATCACTTCACCACTGGGAAAATGCCAATCCCAGCATCCAATATGAGTAAAATCAAGGGCCAATCGGAGGCGCTCTTCGCTTGTATGTAATGCGTCTTGAGTTTGTATCTGACTGTTGTAAGCCGGAAGTAAACGATCATTCAGGTCAACTAATTCAGCAGTGCGTTCTACAACACGTTGCTCTAACTCACTATTTAATTCCTGCAATGCAATTTCTGTTTGCTTCTGCTGGGTAATGTCAATCAAAATCCCTAGCATCCGAACAGCTTCACCGTTGGAATTGCGAAAAATCCTTCCAATTCCAGCAGCCCATTGCAATGCCTGGGTACCAATGAGCCGAAACTCAACCCTAATATTGGACGATCCATCAGTCAAGCATTGCAATGTTTGCTCTTTCACTTTGTCGCGATCGTCAGGATGAATACACTGTAGCCAGTTGTCCAAGCTGGGGGTAATAGCAGGGTCAAGCTCTAAAAGCTGGTAGAACTCAGGCGACCAGAATGCTGTGTTCGTGGTAATGTTCCAATCCCACACTGCCGAGTTACTAGCAGATTGAGCCAAGCTCAATCGGGCTTCACTAGCACGCAGCGCCAGTAATGTCATCTGCCTATCCAAGGTAGCCGTTCCCTTATGAGGGCTGTTTTCAACCAACCGAACTAATGGTTGTTCTGGATCTGCCGTCATACGGTCGGTGATGTCCCGCGTCACCATGACAACTTCCAAAACATGCCCCTGAGCGTCTTTAATGGGGTACAAAAGTATATCAACCCAACGGGGACGACCCGGCCGCCCCAGCGTAGAGGGATCATGGAAAAAGGGAACCAGGGAAACATGCTCCCCAGCAAACGCACGCATGACCTCGAGTCGCTGACCGTCCATCTCAACAAAGGGATCCTGCAAGATGTTGTACCCTACTAGTGCCTGTGCTGGGGCATTCCAAATCTCTTCTCCGGCCCGATTGACGGCAATCACCTGACCATCCGGGGCAAAGCGTATTTGGCCCTCGGGGGTTTGATCAAACATCAACTGAAAGCGTATCTCTGCCTGTTGTCGCTGGGTCTGTTCTTTGAGGAGATGGGCATGAAGTTCGGCTTGCTCAATGGCGATTGCCAGTTGAGTCGCCACCTGTTGCATCAAATCAATTTCCCGTTCCTGCCATCGGTGCGCATTTGCACAGTGATGGGCAATCAATAGCCCCCACAGTTTGCTGTGATGAATCAGCGGAACCACCAGATTTGCCTGGATCTGAAATTGCGACAGCATCTCCCGATGACAGGGCTGAATAGCGGCGGTATGAAGATCCTCAATACGGCTCACCCGACCATGAAAATAGGCTTGAACCAAGTCACCTTTAAAGCAGGACTCATCAATCACTCTACCGATCAAGGATGTCCATTCGCCCCCCACCGACTCCATCACAACCTGCCCGCTCCAGTCGGGGTTGAAGCGGTAAAGCAGTACTCGATCGCTTCGTAGGAGTGAGCGAAGTTCATGAACGGCTGTCTGAAGAATTTCATCGAGATTCAGGGCTTGGCGAATCCGCTGCGCCATCGTCGCGACGAGTCGTTGTTGTTCCTGCTGCCACGCCAATTCTCGCTTCAGCCTACTTTGCGCCAGAACATGATGCACACATTGAGATAGACTCTCCGCCGTTATCCGGCTCTTATCCAGATAGGTCTGAGCCCCTTGATTCATCGCTTCAAGTGCAACATCTATGCTTCCTGAATCGACTAGCAGTGCAACTGGCAGCACGGTTTCTTGACTTTGCTGTTTCAACGCCTCTAAAAACTCTAGCCCATTCAGGTCGGGAAGCATGTCATTCAGCAGGATCACATCTACCGCATTATGCTCACACCAGACCAGAGCATCTTTCCCTTTTTCGCATTCAATAATTTTATAGGAGTGGCGATCGTCCTGATTTAGAAGGAGTTGATAGAGCGCTCGATCAGTGGGAGAGGCATCGATCAGTAACAGGATCATCGGATCTGGCATAGATAGCAGCAGGGAACGACCATTAGGTTAAGCAGCACTGGGTTCAGGGGAGCAGACCCAAAATTTCTAGGAAACCTGAGGATCTGAGTACAGCCTTTGTGTAACTCAGTGCCACTTAAACATGGCTTTCTGTCTCCAAATAGGAAACATTTAGTGTATGAAACACCTCATGTCTGGTACATTCCGGTGCTACAAAACACTAATTTTTTCCTCAAATTTTAGATTACCTGGGAACAAGAGAATTCGTTTACCAGGATGGTCATGCTTTAAATATGGGATTGGTTGTTATGGAAGAAGCGCAAAACGCCCCTTCCATAACAAGCAACCACATATCTAGAACAACCCTAGTAGGGCTTACGCCATGATAACGGGTGTGGTAGATGGAAATCTACCCCATCCGTTACCATGACGTAGTCTTATTTGCAGAAGCGATGAAATTAGGTATTAGGCTTCTCGTTCAAGGATGGGTAGAGAGAGCATAGCGGTTGTCCCTACCCCTAATTCACTCCTGAGGGTGACGTGGCCGCCATGAAGTTCAGTAGCTCGCTTAACGATCGCCAACCCTACACCAATGCCCGGTGTACCCGAAATTAAGTCGGCATTCGTAGCCCGGTAGTATGCATCAAAGACTTTATTCAGTTCATCTGATGGAATTCCAATACCCGTATCTTTCACCTCAAAAACAATACTTTGGCCCTCTGGTTGCGGCTTACAGCCCAGTTCTAACTGGATAACACGGCTGTCAGGTGCATAGCGGATTGCGTTTAAAACCAGCTGGGTCAAAATGAGTTGAACGACATTCACATGCAAATGCACCACCTTGGCCGAATCCATGTGATTGATAAATTCAAGCTGCTGCTGTTTCCCCAGGAACTGTTGCAGGTTAGCGACAAGTTCTTTGCAAAGCCATTCAGGATCAACGGATACCGGTCTAAAGGGGATGGAACCAGCCTCTAACGCTGCATGAATCATCGCATTATCTAGCGATTGAGTAATGCGATCGACACTGGCATAAATCTTTTGAAACCGCTGAGATTGAGTATCTTCATCCGACGGGAACTCCTCTATCAGTTCAGCAGCTCCCTGAATCGACATCAATGGGGTGCGGAACTCGTGGGAAACCGAGGATAGCAGCCGCGCTTGCAGTTTACGCAAATAGGCTTCTTGCTCACGAGTATGTTCCAGTTCTGCGGACTGCTCGGCAACTCTACTCTTCAACGTAGCATTCGCCTGGGCCAACATCTCCTGAGATTGGTGTAACCGGGTTTCTGCTTGTTTTTGCCGGATAGCATAACGAATCGTTCGTTCTAAGCTAGTCGGGCTAATCTCATCCTTTGCCAGAAAAGCGGCTGCACCTAGCTCTAAGGCTTGCTGATCAACATCACGCGCCCCCTGCCCTGTGAGCAGAATGATCGGGGGATGATGACCCATGAAGAGCGCTTTCTGCAAAATTTCTAGCCCGTTATGCTCCCCCAGATGATAGTCCAGTAGGCAGGCATTATAGTGATAGGTGGGATCTTGTGGCTTGTTTTGTTGATAACCCAAATGGGTCAAAGCTGCTTCATAGGTTGCCACCCATACCACCTCAAATTCAGGTTCTCGCGCAGTTGCCAGCATTGCACGAACAGCAATGTAATCATCTTCGTTGTCTTCAACGAAAAGAATTTTGAGGTGTTGAAGCTCCATTAATGGGTCCCTGAACTATTGTTTTTGCTTACCAAGAACAGGCAAAAATACTGATACAAGCCAGTTCGACATTTAACTTTTCCTTAGAATGCCCAAATTAGACAAAAATTATTGGGGCTTGCTAAAAGGTAGGCAAAATCAACTTTTCAGGCTCTGTCTCGTACTGTGCGGTAAACAGGCTTTTGAGAACCAGTAATGATTAAGAACTTCCGCCAGTTCCAGGATTTCCTGAATGGTTTGAGGCTTGATGATGTAAGAGTTAGCTCCTAACTCATAGGCCCGATCAATATCAGTAGCCGCATCAGAGGTCGTGACTACTACCGTCGGAATAGATTTCCACTCGGGGGCAGTTTTCAAGTCTTTCAGAACCTCAAAACCGTTCTTTCGTGGCATTCGGAGGTCAAGCAGGATGAGATTGGGGCGGGGGAAGACATCAGCTTGAGCATACTTTCCCTGGTGAGCAAGAAAATTCATCAGCTCTTCTCCATCTTCAACCAGGAAAAGTTGAATGTGGGGTATACAACTCCAGGCACGCTCAATCAATAAGCGATCGTCTGGATTATCTTCAGCAATTAACAAAACGTTTCCATGCATGGGACTGTTGCCATCGGGAAGCTTAAGCGTCGGTTAATTGAGGCAAAGTCAGGATAAACGTTGCACCCTGACCAGGGATACTGTGAGCTTCAATAGTACCGCCATGGCGCTCTACAATTTTTTTGCAGATTGCCAAACCAATACCCGTTCCTTCATACTCACTACGACCATGCAGACGCTCAAAAGCACCAAAGATGCGATCGCAATACTGCGGATCAAATCCGATGCCGTTGTCTTCTACACACAGCCGATAGTATTGAGTATTCCCACAATCTTTTCTACCCAATGATCCTAAATTTTGATCTCCATAAACGTTTACAACAGGTGGACTTGCTCCATGAAACTTTAAAGCATTGCTGACCAAATTTTGAAGCAGTTGGGTCATCTGGCCCGGGTCTGCCTCAATTGTCGGTAGGGTACCAACTCGGATCTGCCCACCTGTACGCTGAGCTTGCTCCTGAAGATTAGCGATAACCTGCTCCATCACCTGATTCAGATTAACGGACACGAAGGGGGCTGTTGTGGTTGCCACCCTGGAAAGCCGTAACAGATCATCGATCAATGCCTGCATGC
Organism: Leptolyngbya sp. PL-A3; assembly: GCF_039962325.1. Taxonomy (NCBI): domain Bacteria; kingdom Bacillati; phylum Cyanobacteriota; class Cyanophyceae; order Leptolyngbyales; family Leptolyngbyaceae; genus Leptolyngbya; species Leptolyngbya sp. PL-A3. The sequence continues at coordinate 9,575 of NZ_JAMPLB010000043.1, read as the reverse complement.
GTTGGGTTGCCTTGTCGATGCGAGCCAAATAGTCTTTACCCTCGTCATTCAGGGCCTTACCACAGGTTAATTGAAGCAATGTGCTGAAGTTACGCACTGTTCGTAAGGGTTCTTTCAAATCGTGAGAGGCAATGAAGGCAAAGCTTTCTAGCTCTCGATTACTTTCTTGAAGTTGAGCGTTGAGTTGATACAGTTGCTGTTCTGCTTGTTTCAGACCCGTAATATCTTCGATTTGGGCAACAAAATACAGAGGTTGTTCTTGAATATCTCGAACGAGCGACATGCTCAGAATTGTCCAAACAATGTGCCCCTGTTTGTGGAAATATCGCTTCTCTAATTGACATGTAGAATGCTCATTATTCAGCAGTTGTTGAACGTAGGCTTGGTAGCGATCGCGATCTTCTGGGTGTGTTATGGGCTGACAATCCATGCCCAAAAGCTCTGCTTCGGAGTAGCCCAACATTTTACAGAGGGAATCGTTAACCTGAAGCATAGCCCCAGCAGGAGAAATGAGGACCATACCAATGGCGGCATCTTCAAAGGCACTGCGGAACTTCACCTCACTTTGTTCTAAGGCAGCATTCGATCGTTGTTGCTCAATCTCGCTGCCAACCCACTGGCTCATCAGCTTTAATATTTGCTGATCGATCTTTTTGAAAGGCTTCGCTACAGGTTGGCGACTGCAAAAATACAAAACACCATAACTTTCATTGGACACCTGAACGCGCATACCGATGTAGCTTTCCATGCCAGAGGTGGTATAGCCCGGATGCTCGCACCACTGGGATTGACTCGCATGTTCGATGCAGATGGGTTCTGGGGAGTTTAAGGTTTCTAGACAATACGCTTGCCGAAGATCAAGCACCTTGCCTACCATCACGGGTTCATTAGGGGTCCTGGCAGCAACGATGTGGTAATCGTAACCGACAGCACAGGCTAAGAAGCCATAATCCAAATCAAATTGGTGACTCCCAAACTCGAACAACTGCTCAAGGCGTTGTTCAAAACTAAGGCCAGGAACAGTCGTGATGTAAGATAACGTCCGGAGTGCAGCTTCACTCGCTTGCATATCAAGTTCTGCCTGTTTGCGATCGCTAATATCTAACAGGAGGCAGCCCAGAGCATCGGGGCGATCGCTCCCCTGAATAATGGGGAAGTAGGAGACCAACCAATGTTTGATAACATCCGGTTGAGCAGGGGCAGCGGCTGCCATCTCTAAATTAATGACGGGTTGTCGAGTGGTCAGGACTCCTCGTGTTATGACTTCAACAGCAGCAGCAATATCTGGAATGCTATCGACAACGCGTTCACCCACAAGGTTCTCGACAGACTGTCCATTTACAGCAGCTAGCGTTTCATTAACCTTCACGTACCGTAAATCGTTGTCGATAATGCAAAAGCCAATATTTGCGGTAGACGTAGCCTCAAAAAAAGCATTTAAGAGGCGTTCACTGGCTTGAAGTTCGGCAGTTTGTGCCGCAACCCGTTCTTCTAAAGACTCGTTTACCCGTTGCAATGCTTGTTCGGCTTGTTTAAGGCTGGTGATATCGTGAACAATTCCACAGCATCGATAAACCTCACCGGCCTCATTCCTAATCGGAAAGTTTTTGTCAATGACCCAGCTAATCGAGCCATCAGGACGGACAACTCGATATTCATTCTGGTAAAACTGCGTTGCTCTTGCAGCCCCACTCGCCAAAAATCCTTCTCGATCGTCCGGATGAATTGCGTCTACAAACGATTTTGGATCTGCATACAGGCTTTCACAGCTTCGTCCCCAAACCTTTTCGTAGGCAGAGTTAATGTAGAGAACCCCATTGATTTCAGGCTCACTAATCCAAAAAACATCATTAGTGTTTTCTGCTAACTGGCGAAACTTCTCCTCACTTTGGCGCAATAATTCAAGCGATCGCGTTTGCTCAATCACGCTCCAGAGGCGCGACACAACATCTTGCATTAACACAATTTCATCCTCTTGCCACTGACGGCCTGTTCGAGTACTACCCGTAAGAGTCGCAACCCAATAACCCGCATGGGCACAAGAAACGGCAATCAATGCGCCAATATTTAATTGCTGATAGAACTTGGCTTTAGACGCCGTATGAGAATCGGTTAAGACATCAGCAATGACAATAGGCTGACCTGATGCATGAAGGGCTTGCAGCTCCAGAGGAATAACGTCTGCTAATGAATACATGCCTGCATGGCTAGGAAGATCCGGTTGTCGCCAATCCTGATTAATCACTACAACGTTATGTTTGTTATCAACTTCACACCATAAACAACGGTCAAGATCTAAATATGCGCCCAAACTGCTAACAACTTCCCATTGCATCGCTTTGATATCAGAAAGTTGCCGCAGCCGCCGCTCTAATTGATTGAGAAATTGCTCGTTCAGTCGCGCTCGTTGGCGCTCAGTAATATCCTCAGAGAAGATAATGATGCCACCAATCGTATTGTCGGGGTGATACCAGGGATGAATTTCCCTTCTGATCCATTGTTTCAGGCCATCGGGTTGCACGAAGAAATCTGCTTCGCAATAATCAATAGCTCCAGCCAAACATCGTTGATGCGTTTGTTTCCAGCGTTCAGGAAGTTCGGGAAAAACATCGTAATGAGACTGCCCAATTAAGGCTTCAAGCGGTTCCGTACGAAAATCATTCACCCATCGCTGGCTGGCTGTGACATACCGCATTTCACAGTCCAACATGGCAATTCTGACAGGAGCGTGTTTGATGAGTAGCCTGAATTTCTCCTCACTTTCTCGCAGAGAGTGCTCAGCCTGTTTACGGGCAGTAATGTCTCGGTTAATTTCCAAAATCAGCGTAGGTTGGCCGTGGGTATCACGTATCAGGGAATGGCGGCTCTCTGTAATAATCTTCTGCCCATCCTGCCGCGTATGAATCAGTTCGCCTTCCCAATACCCTTGTTCTAATATGGCCGCATGAATTACTTCGTAGGAAATGGGGAATTGTGTTTGAAATAGAGTATGAGATACGTGATCAGCTACCTGCTCTTTCGTCCATCCATATAAACTCTCGGCTCCCCGATTCCAGAAAGTAATTCTGCCGGAAATGTCATAGGCAATGACGGCATCATAAGCCAGGTCCAATAATTCAGCTTGCTGCCTGAGTAAGGCTTCTGTCTGTTTTTTCTCCCGCAAATCTTGTATGACTGCAGCGATCGCCTCAGGCTGATCGGTCTGTGGGTTGAAGAGCGTAAACGTATTGCACCAAACGGGGAGCTGTTCGCCGGTCTGGAAGTGGCGCATCCTTACTTCTCCCTGCCACTGTCCTCCCGAGAGAACAGCCGGAATAACCTGAGTATAGAAATGCTGGCTTTCTTCAGGAGTTTGGTAGTCCGGAACCATGGTCTGCGTCGTTTTACCGACACCCAAGCCAACAAGTACCTGCCCTGCCGGGTTGATAAAGGTAACTTGCCCATCCAGAGTAGCTGTCCCAATAAAGCTGGGGCTATGCTCAACCAACTGTACTAATCGTTGTTGTTCTTGCTCTAAGGTGATGCGATCGGTAGCATCCCGAATAACCATCACGACTTCCAGAATGCATCCTACCGGGTTTTTGATGGGGTGCATTAGCAGATCAATCCACCGAGAACGACCAGGACGATTGAACTGTGAGGGATCGTGGAAAAAAGGGGGACAGGTGACGGCTTCTCCAGCAAAGGCACGAAGTACTGCCGGCAAATAACCTTCCTGGACAACCGCCGGATCATGCAGGATGTTATAGCCTACGAGCCTGTCTGTTGATATTTCCCAGATTTCCTCCCATGCCCGGTTTGCCGCAATGAAGGAACCATCTGGGGCAAAGCGAACTTTCCCTTCTGGAGATTGTTCAAACACCGCATGGAGAGCGATTTCGCTTTGTTGGTGTTGGATTATTTCCCGTTGGAGATGCTCATAGAGTTTTGCATGTTCAAGGGCGATCGCTGCAACGAGTCGTTGTTGTTCCTGCTGCCATCCTGAATCTCGCATGAACCTGGTTTGCACGAGGACATGGTGTATGCATTGAGACAGGCTTTCCGCTGTAATTTGACGTTTATCCAGATAGTTCTGAGCACCCTGCTGCATCGCCTCAATAACAGCTACAGTGCTGCCTGTGGTTAACAAAACCACAGGCAGCACAGATTCATCCTGCTGTTTTAAGGCCTTCAGAAATGACAGCCCATCCAGATCGGGAAGTGTATCGTCCACCAGAATCACGTCTGCGGTATTGGACTGGCACCAGGCCAGGGCATCCTTCCCTTTCTCAAATTCGGTGATTCTGTAGGAATAGCGCTTATCCTGGCTCAGAAACTGCTGGTAGGTGGCATGATCTGCGGGAAAGCCACCGACCAGCAACAGAGTGAGTGAATCTAGCATGGATAGAGACAGAGAAAAGGCTTCCCTTAGGGTTCCTTTTCTCCATAAAAGAAAAACATTCTGAGCAGGAATGCATGGAAGGAGCTCAGCTCCATTAAACATACAGCGCTTTTCAATCGCTTAAAATCTGGTTGTTTTTGTGAGAGCCGCGCTCAGCGGGGCTCTCGCAAAAACAACCGTGGCTGATTCAAGCGCAAAGTGCTGTAAGACTCAACAGGGATCAAAAAGCTGTGTCGTCCGCGAGGCAGGTGACACAGCTTCTTAGGAGATTTCTGAGAAACAATATCCCCATTATTTGGAAAAAAGGCGCGGCTTCGCCGCGCCTTTTTTCCAAATAATGGGGAAGTTCTTATCTGGAAATCTCCTTAGGTCTTATATTGAATCCAACTACTTACTGAGAGCAGATACACTTGAATTCTTTACTCTCTGCAATTGACGGTAATAGAGACCGGAAAGGGCGATCGCCACTACTCCCAGCAGCAGCCATTCCCCTGGCTCCGGAACGCTAGAAACAGCACTGGCCGGTTCAGGTAACTGCTGATCTTCCACCTCTCGATTAAAGCGGTCCTCCGATTGCTCTAGTTCTCTCAGGCGTTGCCGCTGTTCTTCGTTCACCAGCACGACCATGGAGGAATACGGCGACACAATGCCATAGTCCTTCGTGATAGCGTGAATGGTATCGAGTTCGCTGAGTTGATCGGGTTTTATATAACGGCTGAGGTGAGTTACCCACTGTCGGGCCGCCAATGGCTCAAAGCTGGGATTAGCTGGGGTAGTCTCACTGGCTGGCTGGATAACATACCAGGCATAACCGTCCACCACATTGAGCAGGGATGTACCTTCCCCCTGGCTGGGCTGAGTTCCGAGCCGCTGCATTGCCTCCTGGATGGTAGTCGCCACGTTGCCACCACTATCTTGAATGGCTTGTAGTGTGGCATCGTCATAGGCCGGTTGTAACCCGCCCAGATGAACCAGCCACAAAGGTGCAGGCATTTGAAGCACCGTAGTGTTATCTGCCGTCAGCTCATAACTGCCAGGGTCCGTGATCAATACAATGGCATCGTAGGCCGTCTCACCCTGCAATTGTTGAAACTGGGCCAGCATTTGGCGGGGCTCCAACGTGCCATAAAAAGTTGTCTTTTGGAGCGCCCACCCCTGCAAATTGTCGATGCGTTGGGGAGCCGCAGGAGACATGGCGGTCAAGTACAGGTCACCCTGGTTCTGCTTCAGCAGTACGTTCTGCACCCAATCCATCGTTGCGCTTAACTCGGGCTGGTGGGTTTCCATGCTGCGGGAGCCATCGAGGACGATCGCCAACCGTTTGTTCTGGGGCAATTGGTAGCGATCGCCCTCCAACGGCACTGCCAGCACATGTGCCCCCCAGGGCAAATCAATCTGATGCTGGCTCGGTTTTATGGCCTCTGCTGGAACGCTTGCAGGCAGCCACTCGCTACTCAAATTGACCACTTTACCGTTCACCTGGTGCGGTGTGGTATTGTCCCAGTAAACGTTGCGTTGCTCACTAAGGCGTGGCATCGGCCAGCCACCATCCTGCTGCAACACCTTATAGGTCATCCACAGGTGCATTTCGCCCATACCGCTGGGTGGGATGGGAAAGGCCCGCAGACGATATTGCCGGGGGCCAACCTGCTCCAGCAGGGCCGGGTCAACTCGCCGCTCTACCTCCTCGTTGTAGACCTGCTGAGCAGCTCCTCGGGGTGCAATGGTATAGGGATAAGCAGTGGCGCGATCGCCCGTCTCATTCAGCCAAAGGCCTGTTAATACCGCGCTTTCCGGCAGCGAGAAGAAATAGAGGATTTCCTCCTGGTTCAAGGTTTGATTCTGATAGGTTTCGTGTATCTCTACGTCAGCCCAATCCCCTTGGGGGTTTACCGTCACCTGCTGGTTTGCTAGCCAGACCCGCTGCTCCCCAATGTCAAGTAAGCCCGCTTTTGCCTGCCCGCGGTCAAAGGTCGATTGGATAGCCCGCTTAATTGCAGGTTTCTCAGCTCGTAGAATGGGCGCGTCAAAAAACTGTGCGTAAAGCCCAGCTGCCCTGTCAATGTCGGCCTCGGTGCCCTGGTAGGTAAAGGGAGCCATGACAAAATCATAGGCATCCTGCAACACCTGAGCAATACTCACGGGCAAGGAGAATTGATAGTGATAAATGTCTTTGATCGGTGTGCTTTCAATGTAGGGATAGCGGTAATTTGCTAGATAGGCATTGAGCAAACCCTGGCGAATAATCTCAGATTTTTGGAGTAATATCTGCCGCTCTGCATCGGTTTGAGCCGGTTGTTCCAACAACTTAAACGCCTGATTTTGAGGTTGTTGTTGCAACAGAATAAATAGCCCAAGCACTGACCCAGCAACCGCTATTGTGAATGCACCGACCCATTTGGCGCTATATCGGCTGACCAGGGAAGTGAAGCACTGTCGCCATGACTGCCAATATACGACTGCCATTCCGATGGGCATGGATGCAAACCCAATCACCAACATTGTGAAGGGAAATGCAACGATGGCATACAGGCTCGCGGGAATGAGCGCAATAACAACGATCGCCACAATCGGCGGCACGTAAAAGGCAGTAATGGCCAGCAAGTAACCCACCAACATCAGCATTACCGTATGCCCTGCCAGGTGCCACCACTGCGGCTGAAATTGGGGCTTACTTCCCTGAAATAACCAGTGTGCGAAGGCGATCGCCCCCGCCAAACTCATGCCTAAAATCAACGTATTCGCCGGGGTTAGATCCCGTAGCCAGAAGAAGCGCAGTAGACAAAACGTCAGAAGCGGTGCCTCTACCCCATAGAACAATTGGAAGATGGGAAGCGATCGCCGCGTCTTTGGGACAATCTCTGCCACCGTACAGGTCGTCGGCACCCCCACCAACCCAATAAAGGGCACCAGAAAATCCCAGGGCACGTTGCCATCCATCGCATCGTTGATGATGGCGATGCCCCAAATCAACATTACTCCTAAATAAATCACCAGGAGTAATGAAGTATTGAATAACCAGAAAGCAATTTTAAATAGAAGACTAGAAGATTTGAAGAAGGTCATGGGAAAAAGAAATGGCAGACGGTAATCGGAAATAATAGATAGCGAACGCGAGCCAAAAGTTTTAAATATCGGCGGATGGGGAATTTAGATTTTCACGGATTGTTTCATGAACAGTCTGAAGAAATGACTGAACATTGTCTTGCTGAGCATTTTCCGGGTGGTCAAACACGATGGAAACAAGAACCCAGGAAGATTCCTGTCGCGATACATCCGCCCAAATACGGGTCAAATAATCATCCGTCGTCCGGTGAGCTGACTGAAACCAGTAAGCCGCAGATTGCCGATCGCCATTCAACATTAACCACCGTCCCAAAATCTCAGGGGTCAGTTGCCGCGGTTCCATGTGGCTCACTTCAAAGCCACTGCTGATTAAACACAGTTCAGGTGCATGATGCCCCTGCCAGCTAGAGCTACCAACCATCAGGAGATCGCCACTCAGCCCTTGAAACTGAAAGTGCTGCTTTTGTACGGACGCATTGGAGTGAGCGGCAAAAAAATCCTGTTCGTATGAATTAAGCGGAATGGACACCGTTTGAATGGCAGCAGATAGAGGCACGTGAGCCAGGTCAGGGGGATGGGAGGCGATCGCTCCGGGTCGAGGCAAGAGCGTCAGAGCGATTAAACAAAGAACAATTCCGGCGGGAGCAATTTTGGCTTGGAAAGACGGTTGTAGGGTAAGCGGTTTGGGTACCACAGGCCCTCGATTACGAGGAACCCACTGGAGCAGCCCCCAGGCGATCGCACACACGGCCACAAAGCCGATCACCCCCAGAGGCAGGTGTAGCGTCTCTGCCAGGGCAGGTTGTCCCAGGACGTGCAAAATCCCTACCAGGGTAAATACCCGCACAATATTTGCCAGAATCAGCAGCCCAATATTAGCTAAACAGACTAACAACCAGCGAAGCCCGATTTGCCGCCCTTCGAGCCCGGTGGCGGCTAGTAAGAACAAGGTTCCTGTCCACAAACTTTTGAGGCCGCTGCAAGGTAAATCCACCCGTGCTAGCCCGGTATCCAGCACAATGATGTCTTCCGAGGAAAGCGCCGCAATTTGGAAGTGGTGCAGCAGAAACTCAACGGCATGGGCCGTGAGGATACGACTAGGGAATCCCAAACCTGTGGTGAATTGAACGCTGAAGGGGAGAAGGATGGCGATCGCCACCGCCACAGCTAATCCCCGCCGCCAGATAGCTGGCGCGATATGCAACCCCAGCCAACTATAGGTTCCCAACATCAATAACACCACAGGAACCTGTTCCAGGTTGAGAACCCACTGTGTGGCGATCGCTCCCAGCCCGCAGCCGAAGATCAGCGCTACGGGGGCAACCCGCAGGGTGGGAGTTGGAGACAGCTGCCATTGGCTCGGCTGTCGAAGCATCTGCACCAGCAACACCAGGCCACCCGCCGCCAGCATCAATCCATTTAATAAGGACAGCTCTTGTGCCGCTTGCCATAGCCACTGCACAGATGCTCTGTTGAGGTAAAACCAGCTAAGAACAATGGCTGCGCTCCATGCGATCCCTTGTGGGAATCGTTGCCTCAGCTCACCCCCGACGGTGTCGGCTGATGCGGAACCTGCGTTTACTGCCATACCCTGTTTCTCCTCAGCAAGTGGCTCCGCAGCTTATGTGCCCGATGTAACATATAGTTCTACGGAATATTCTTAGGCGGTAGTGTATCCAAGCTAAGCTTTACTTCAAGTTCAACTCACGGATTTCGGAACGTCAAGAAAAATTAGTGCCTAATAAGTCACTCATTCCGAGGGGGAAACCAATCAGTTTCCCCCTCAAAAAATTACGCTTGTTATAGCTTCAGGCAATCAAGTGAATGAAGCGGACAGAGCCCGCCTCATTCACCTATCAAAATCAGAGCGGTGAACCCAGTAATTCTCATTTTGAAATTAGGCCCGAAAACCGCGCGCCAAAGGCGCGCGGTTTTCGGGCATCAAAGCCAAGAGTTCACGCCCTACGGGCGTGAACTCTTGGCTTTGATGCCCATACTGAGAATTGCTGCGGTGAGAGCTATGTTTATTTGTGGTGTATGAGTAAAGGAGAAGAAACGGCGTATCCTGCTGGATAAGGAAAAAGACCAGACGAGGATACACCATGAATAACGACAATCTTATTGCATT
>NZ_JAMPLB010000042.1:0-58625 GCF_039962325.1 Leptolyngbya sp. PL-A3 | reverse complement strand
AGCTGCTTGGTCGCTGGGGCTAAGGGTCAAAACTGGAGGGCGGAGTCCAGGCATAATCTTAGGGAGCAGTGCAACCCTCTAATCATAGGCAAACTTAAGCCGCTGAGTACTAGGAATGTGAGACGCAGCCCTAAGTATCTCGTGCTCCACAAGCGCGAAAGGGTTATGACCCCTGCTCCGATAGTTTTGGAGGGGATTTAGGCGATTTCTGGGTCAGGTCAACGTGTTGTTCCTCGTCCTCCTGAATTAATCCAGAGACTTCACCCATGAGCAACTGTTGAGGGACGCCAATTTGAACCTGGTAAGCGTCAAAGGCGCGTTTCAGGCGAAGACGTAGCTCTCGGCCGACGGCCCATTGTTTGAGGGGCAGAGTGCGCATCCATAGACGAATGCGAATGCCGGTGTGGGAAAGGTTGTCAACGCCGAGGAGCTCTTCAGGGTTGAGGATGAGCGATCGCCATTCCTCATCCTCCGCCATGCGATGGGCTTCCTCTCGCACAATTGCTAGAGCCCTGTCCACATCAGTGTCATAGGCCACATCAATGACAAAATTACAACGGGCCCAGGTGCGGCTCATGTTTTCTACCTGGTTAATCAGGCTATTGGGGATCGTGACCAGGTTGCCGTTGTCGGTGCGGATCTGGGTTACTCGCAAGGTCAGGTTTTCGACAATACCTGTCACCGTACCTACAGTGATTTGGTCGCCAATGCCATAGTGGTCTTCCAGCAGAATCAGAAAGCCGTTAATCATGTCCTTCACTAAGCTTTGAGCTGTAAAGGATAGGGTCAAGGCGAGTAAGGCACCCAGAGCCAGTACAGAACCGGGCACCAGGCTGAGTCTCTGCAACACCCACAAGACGCCAAATGCATAGACCAGAAATGTTTTGAGGCCCTTAAATGCGGTGCTGATAGTCAAGATCCGCTGAAGCTCAGCTTGAGTTAGGCTTTCGTCTTGCCCCTCCTCCCACACATCGGTTAAGCGATCGATCGTGACATCTAACAGGCGGTTTAAGAGCCCTGTCATAAACCAGGCTCCCAAAATGAGAGCGGGGGTCGAGACCACACTCAGGGCCAACCCACGGGTTTGGGGAAAGGTGTAGAGGGTTGCGGCAACTCCGACGACCCATACAAACCCCACCAGCCACAGCATTAACCAGCGAAACAGGGAGACCAGTTGCAGGCGACGTTGCAGGCTGAGCTGTTGCTGGGGACGACCGAACCGTAATGGCCAGGGAACCTCAGTGCCATCGAGCCGGATTTCAGCCGTGTTACCGGTAGCCTGGTTGACTTGAAGGGCTTCCATCGCCTCTTTCCGCTTGCCCAACACCCGCCGTAGGAAGAGGAACAGAAGGCTGAGAACCAAAATGGCGATCGCCAAGGCCAACGCCCGTTTCATTTGAGCACGGAAGGCATCGGGTTGCCGATTCCGCAACGACTCATACAGGCGCTTCTGTAAGATGTCTTGCCAACGTTCAGCTAAGGTATTCCGAGGAATGCCCTGGTACTCCGCATCCGTGTTGGTCACCGTCACCAAAACTTTGGCCTCGGCCAAATAGTCATCATCAGCAAAGATGACGGGTAAGCCGTTTACTGTTTCATAGAACACCTTCAGGGATTCGGGGTCTAACACCGTGACATGGGTTTGAGAGGGCGATCGCTCCCCCTCTGGTGCTCTGGCCGTAAGCTGTCTCAGTGTGGTTTCAATCTGGCGAGCACGTTCCTCGACGGGTACTTGAGTGCCCGGATCAGCCCGGTTATACACCGTTGGGGCTGCGATGGTAAACAGGTCACGGCCGTCCAGCTCCAGGTCTGTGACTTCGATAAGCCCTTGCCGTACGACTCCCGTAGGCGGCTGATTATTGTCCGTTTGGATGGGTGGAAACTGTGCCAGGGCAACTGCTGGGATCGTAAGCACCAGGAGGAAAGTCGCGATCACCAGCCCCAAAAAGTGCCCTAAGGATTTGGGGAATCGGGGAATAAAGTCACGGAGGTCCCAAGCGCCCAGATGGGCAGCTTGCCGACAAGAACCCTTCCGACTCAAAGGCCGGAGTAACTGGGCTGCATGACGTAACCGTTGTCCGGAAAAAGCCATAAAACAAACAAAATGTCAGGGGAGGAGCGATCGCTTAGAGCATCCAGCGGTTCTCAACCGTAGCACACCATTTTATTGCGAGAGTCGCGTCAGTTGGGACATCAGGAGCTAGCTAACAGCAATTCTCAGTATGAGCTTCAAAGCTGAGAGTTCGTGCCCTTCGGGCACGAACTCTCAGCTTTGAAGCCCGAAAATAGCCCGCCGAAGGTGAGCTATTTTCGGGTTGGATTCCAAAATGAGAATTGCTGGCTAGCTAAGGGACAGGTTTAACGACGGTCTAAAATCTGCTTCAGAGCCAACCCGGTGACCAGGGCATAACCCAGCCAACTCGCTGCCCCCAGCACAAAACCCAGCACGTTACCCCGCAGCACTGGGCACCACCACAAACAGGTGGTGGCTCCGATTGCTCCTAACAGCGCACCACCCACGAAACTCGCGACAATCCATACCCAAATCCGGCCCCCCTGTTCTCGCAGTAACCAGGCCTGAGGAACCGCCAACAGAGCCAGAATGATCGCCATCCGCACAAGATTCAACCAAAACACCTCCCATAACAGCTCTGTTGCTGTAAGGGATTGGATCAGCCAATCACCGGGCTGTTGTAGCAGCGAAACCTCGAGAAGGTTGACTAGCGGCCAGGCTATTGCCGTCACAACGGCCCAACGCCAGGCCTGGCGCATGTAGGAGCGTAGTACAAACCCTTGAACAAAGCCGATGGGGATACCCGTGAGCACCAGTATCCCTAGAAATTGGACGTGGATCTCTAGGATGTTAGCGATCGCCCCTCCTACTGCATTTGCGACCAACCACCCCAGAAGTAGGGGCATCGCAGAACGCCGCCTCGGAACCTCATTACTCTGTGCCATAGGGAAATACCAACCCAGCAATGGCGCTATTCTGCCAAGCCCATCTTTGGGCAAGTGCTTCTGCAAGCTCACTTTTCGAATTGGCTTTGCTAAGTGAGGCAAGTCAGCTTTAAAGCCGAATAGGTACGGCTCTAGACATAAAGCTTGGCAGTTGTGAGAGGGGCACTTAATGCCCCTCTCACAACTGCCAATTGCAACACTATCTAACCGACATTTGGAGGGCAGGGACCCGGTTGTTGGCCGGGGGGCACCATGCACTGAATGGGTACTTGTTCTAACCCCTCAAAGGGTTGAATTTGCAAGCCGCCTTGAATGAGCGCGTTGCGAATTGGCTCTGGCATGCTGTAGAGAAAATAGTCGCTGTGGCCCATCGGGATCCCCGGTAAGACCTCAGGACGTGTGACAATCTCTAAACTGGTCTCAGGACGCAGGTCGTGGGCCAGAGAAAAGACCCACCAGTCACTGGAACTAACGACTAGAGGCTTCTGAGTCTGATTAATTTGATTGGCAACATAGGGAATATAGCCACCTTCCTTGTTCCACCAGGTAGAGGCCAGACTGCTCGTAGCACAGGAAAGTACCTGAAATGTGAGTAGCCCTGCCAGAGCAATCCGACCCAGCCGCTCGTTCAGCAGCAGTGTTAGGGCATAGGCCATTATCAGAATAAGGGCTATCCAGCAAGGCACAAAGTAACGGCTGGCAGTGGATTGTTGGCCTCCAGTTAGCAGGTCTGGCAGAATGATCGCCAGCGCTGGCACGACCAGCAACAGCACGACAAAGCGCCAGGCTAACTCTGGCCCACCATTACGAAAAAGGTATAAAGCGTAACCTACCCCGACTAACGTGAGTAGGACCAGCAGACCGTAGGGCATGAGCTGGTCGAGCCCAACGTCATCGTCAAAGTCTAAAAAGGTTCGAGTAACATGCAGAGCCCAGGCCAGAGGTAAGGCCAGAAATCGGTTCTCCAGCGGTTGCCGCTGCCAGGAGGCCAGCCGTAAGCCACTCTGCCAGTTGAGGGCGATCGCCGTAAGCCACGGTGCAAACAGCAGCACCGCTGTTCCAGCACTATAGATAAAGGATTTTAGGTGCCGTCGTTCTTGCCAGAGTACATAAAGCCCGTGGGCCAGAATGACCCAGACGGTATAGACGAAGGTGTAGAGCGACAGCGTCAGCATCAAACCATAGAGCATCCAACTGCGGAGCGTTTGGAGACGTAACGCTCGCAGCAAGGCCCAACTTGCCGCGACGGTCAGCAGCGTCCACAAACTGTACGGACGAGCTTCTTGGGCATAAATCACCTGGAAGGGCGAGACCGCCATCAGGCATACGGCAATATAAGCGGTGACACGGCTGGGGAACAACTCTCGGCAAAGCAGGGCCAGGAGAGGTAGGGTCGCGATGCTGGCGATCGCCCCGAAGCTCCGGATCACACTGACCGAATCGCCAAAAAGCTGCACCCACCAGCGGGTCAGCACAAAATATAGGGGCGGCAGCTGGGGTTCAAATTTGGCTAAACCCTGGACGGTACCAATGACACTGCGATCGCCCTGGGGAAATTGGTAGCGTTGTAGTTCTGCCACCGTGGTCACAGGGTTCTCCGTCCAGGCTTGCACGACTTCGGCTTCGGTGTATCCCGAAATCCGCATAGCCGTGAAGGCTTCATCTACCCAGAAAACCTTGCCATCCAGATTCACCAGTCGGAAGAACACCCCCAGCACCAGCATTGTAATCAGGATAATTCGCCAGATGGAGGGAAGGGGCTTAGAGGCAAGGGGTGTTTCCATGGAATAAAAGTAAACCGTTACGAATGCCAGGAAGGAGGCTGAACTTCGAGGTTATTGAACTCAAAGATTGTAGGGTGAACCGATGGTGCAGGGGCCTTTGTAAAGGCATAAAGTGCCGAAAAAGCCATGAGCGCTAGTAGCGCATTGACCAGTTTCTCGGTACGGGTCGTAACACTCACGGCGACCTCCATCATGGCAACGATTATCAGGAATTATCTACTTCTCATCATTCCCTGATTCCGAACCCAACCGCGTGATTAAGACCGCAGGAGGATGTGATCTTTATCACATTTTTATAAAGGTGCCCTGAGGGCGATCGCCCCTCACATCAACTTGTTCACCAAGCCCATGGATTTATGAAGATGGGCATGATATGAAACGCTAGGCTCATTTTATATACGGGCTTCAGAGTTATTCAACCGGAATCTGTATTTATGGTTAATTTGCTGCATCAATAAGAAGGATAGGCGTTCAACACCCACCCTTCTTCTAAAAAACTGATTTTCTACAGCTAGTCGTCGCTCAATTCACCCCGGCGTTCCTGTACCCCACGCATAATGCGGGCCAGCTCGTCCTTCTCGTCCACCGAAACCCGTGTGGGAGAACCGCTGATAATCCGCTCGAAGTTGCGGAAGGAGTCTTTGATCTCCGGTCCCTTCTCGGTAATGATGTATTCGCGGATACCTGTGTCGTGCCACGAACCCCGCATCTTAAAGACGTTGATTGCTCGAGACATTTCCCCACGAATCTCTACATATTGCAATAGCAAGATGGTGTCAGTGATGGTGGAAATGTGGGAGTCTGTGATGGAATGGGCCCCCATGAACTGCTCAGTGGTGTTGGTGAAGAAGCCGGTAATTTCTTCTTGCTTGGCGTAGCCTGTTACCCCAATCACAAACTGGCGGAAGGCGTTATTGCTCACTCCCCGAGCCAGAGCCGAGAGCGAGTCAATCGCAATGCGTGATGGTTTAAACTCGGCGATCTCAGACTTAATAATTTGGAGGTGATCCTCCAGACCCGCTGACTCAGGGTAAGCGCAGATAATTTTGAGCAATCCTTTCTGTTCCAGATCCTCAAAGTCAATGCCCCAGGAGTAGGCGTTACGAGCTAACTGGGCGCGTGATTCTTCATAGGCAAACAGCAGGGCGCGTTCACCAACGCGGCAACCATCTTGCAGGAACTTGCTCACCATTAGGGTTTTGCCCGTACCTGTGGCCCCGGTTGCCAGAATGATCGAGTCTTTAAAGAAACCACCCCCACACATGGCATCCAGGGTTTTGACACCTGAGGATACCCGTACGTTGGAGGAGCGCTGGGTCAGCCGCATAGCGCCCAGTGGGAAAATATTGATCCCGTCGTTGGTAATGGTGAAGGGATATTCCCCTTTCATGTGGGTCGTACCGCGTAGCTTGAGGATTTCCATCGTGCGACGACGACGTTCCCCCTCCAGCACGTTGCGAACAATGACCACATTGTCGGAGACAAATTCTTCGACCCCAAAACGGGCGATCGGGCCATATTCCTCAACGCGCTCGGTGGTCATGATGGTAGTTGCTCCCACCTGCTTCAGGCGAGCGACTAGGCGAAAAATTTCCCGCCGGACCACAGAAGCGGCATCATACTGCTGAAATACGGCTGTAACGGAGTCAATAGAGACTCGCTTAGCTTTGTACTTACGGATCGCGTACTGAATCCGCTCAATTAGCGCAGACAAATCAAAGCTGCCAATGACCTCCTGACCATCAGGATCTGGAGAGGCATCTAGGATGAATAATTTACCTTCATCCAACAGCTTTTGGAGATCCCAGCCAAAGCTGTAGGCATTTTTAATGATGTCAGCGGGGGATTCTTCAAAGGTGACGAATACACCGGGTTCGTTGAAATGGACAATGCCGTTATAAAGAAATTGAACGGCAAAAAGGGTCTTTCCGGTTCCTGAGGTGCCGCTTACAAGGGTAGTACGACCAATGGGTAAACCGCCATTGCTGATATCGTCAAACCCCTCGATCATGGTGCGGATTTTTTGAATCCCCTTAAAAGAGGCACCATTCAGTTGTCCGGGCTGCTCCAGGTCTGTCATGGATTGTTATTATCAGGTCTTTAAATTTGCAAACTATTGCACGTCTGGGGCATCGTCATGCAACTCATCATACAGAAGGTCTGGATCTAAAATGTCGAGACCAATCAAGACTTTCTCGCGATCCGAGAGATCTCCAATAATTTTGCGAACAGGCGGTGGCAGGACTTTTGCCAGGGTCGGTGTGGCCAGAATTCGATCTTCCTCGGCCAGTTGAGGGTTTTTGAGGACGTCTATCACTTTCAGGGCATATACCCCCTGGAATTCCTTTTCCAGGATGTGATTGAGCATCTTGAGTGCCCGCACCGAGTTGGGGGTGTTGCCCGCCACATAAAGTTTCAGGATGTAGGTCTTCTTAGCAGGACTCATGGTCGTGTGGGATTTGGGTTAGCGTTCGCAGGTGGTTAACGGGAAGACCCAAGGTAAACGGAATGCGGGAAAGGTAGCGGGTTAGGCTTCACGGGGGATGGAGCGACGATACATCTCGCACAGGTGAGCAATGACGTCAATCAGAGTTAATCGATAGTCTTGCAGAATGTCATCACTCCGCCCTTCGAGTTTAAGCTGTTTGGAAAATTCATCCATTAACTCTATGTGTATTTCAACAATCTGCGATACCGAGACATCCGAGAAAAACGCTAGGTTAACGAATATATCGATCGCCTGATTGATCCGATCGCCCTGCCCAGGCTTGCTAGAAAAGTACTCCAGAATAATCTTCCGGTAGTCTTCTCTCAGACGCTGAAGTAGTTCCTGCCGTTCGAGGGGTGTCATGTGCCGGAGAAAGTTGGCGGGATTGCGCTTGTAGTACACGCCCAGGTATCCCAACCGCTCTTTGAGCTTTTCAGCCAGCCGCTGTTGTTGTTGGGAAAGGGAGCTGATGATAGTAAGATTAGCAACCGCATCGGCTGGTGTGTCATGAACGGGCGGATCGTTTGTGGAAAGGCGCAAGAATTTGGCGATCGCCTCCTCCACATAGCGGTCAACATGCTGAACATCCGTCTTCGCAACCCGCAGAACGGCATTGTGGTACGGCTTATTTTCCAGGTTTAGCAGCGGGTCATGCTCCTTCTCACCCACACAGGGCGGAGCAGTCTCAAGGATAACGGTGGGAAGGAGGATGGTGAGCTGCTGAAGTTTTTTAAATAACAGGGGTAATTTGTCACTGGCCTCTATGTCACTGGCCTCTATCAGCAGGCAATCTAGCGATCGCTTTTCCTGCTCAATGTAACGAAGGAATTCGGAGGGTTGCGAAAAGTAGGTGAGATTGTAACGAGGTTTTGAGGATTTCGAAGCGCTCGATGGATTTAACCTGGAATCAGCGGTTGACTCCTGGAGCAAGGGCAGGAGGGTATCTGCTAGATCGTGAGAGGTAAGCAGGGCGCAGAGGACTAACAAATTCTGTAGGGCCGTGGATCAGGCGGGTAAACGGAAAAAACAGGCGTTTTAATCTAAAAATTAGAGCTATTCCTATTATTTTTCTGAGCTAAGACAAATACTTGTCCGTATTACGGTTCAGTTAAAATACTTTACATATATTGTAAAAGGAAACGCCGGATCTCGCTCTCCAGCAACGCCATAATTGAGCTAGGTTCTTCGGTGTCAACATCGTTTGTGTTCAAGATGGGTTAGGGAAGCCCATGATCGTCGATCTATCAGTTCCGGCCAACGCTTTTGTTGCCTAGTGCGCCGGATATCCAAGGTATAGCCACTGCTGTAACATCCCTTCCAAGGTTCGAGCAGGCTCAGTGCGCGGATGTAATCCGTCGCTAGATTGCAGGTCTATGCTTCCACTTCAATGAACGTTATGCAGGCGAACGGTGGACATCATGCTCAGTCTAACCGTCGAACATTTTAGTGAACAGGTGCCTCTGGTTGATGCCAATGCCAGTGCGGCAGAGGTGTTGCAGACGTTGGTGCGTAGCCGTGCCAACCTGGCTGTGGTGCAGGATCGTCAGCAGCAGCCGGTAGGGGTCTTAAGCCTGTCTGAATTGCTGTCCTGTGCGTTGCCTATCCACGTACAGCCGGGTGCGATTGAACCACCGACCATCTCCAAGTGTGTTTTAGAGCCGATTAAGCTGGTGCCAGACCACTGGTCTCTAGAGCGGATTTACCAAGCGACCGAAAATGCAGAGGCGTGCCACTGGCTTCTGATGGACAAATCGGGGGGGTGCCAGGGGGTGTTGGATCAAACCCGCTGGTGGGCCTTCTGGGCCAGACAACTGTTACCAGATGGGGAACCCCTTCCACCCCAGTTCCAGCCTTCCATTCCGGTGGCTTCCACAATCTCAACCGTTTCTCTACCGCTGTTAGAGCCGCTGCTAGAGCACGTGCCTCTACCGCTGATGCTGCTAACGGGCGATGGGCAGGTGCTGTCTCAAAATGGCATCTGGCGGTATCAACTGGCTCGGTTGCAGAACCCTGACGAGGTTTGGAAAAAGGTGGCGGCTTTCCTGATGGGAGAACCCCCGTTGATGGGGGCAAGTCTTGATGATGCAGATGCCCCTCCCGTGACAGAATCCGAGCTCACCGAGCCGGGTACTGATAGTAGCTGGGAGATGTTGCTGAAATATGCCAGTGGGCTGCACGCCGCTGGAACCTGCCAGAAAATTCCAAATTCCAGTGTATGTGTCTGTTTGTGCGGGATGGGTGAGTCCGTTGATGCCCACCGGGATGGCCAGGTGGAACGGGTCTGGCAATTTTGCGGTACATTTCTGGGCTACATGCCCCAGCCTGGAGATCCTGCGTTAAATCCTACGGAGATTACTCAGACGGCTCTGGGGGCCGAGCCTCCGACGCCGAATGCTATTCCAATCTGGCTGATTCTGGCCCAGGATGTGACGGAGCAGCACCAGGTCGCGAAGGAATTAGCCGCCAAAAATGCGGATCTCGTACAACTCAATCGTCTCAAGGACGAGTTTCTAGCCTGTATTAGCCACGAGCTACGGACTCCCCTGACAGCAGTACTGGGTCTATCGAATCTGCTGAAGGATCAAGTCATTGGAAGCTTGAATGAGCGGCAGGCCCGCTATGCCCGGCTGATTTATCAGAGTGGTCGTCATTTAATGACGATCGTGAATGACATTTTGGATTTAACCCGTATCGAGACAGGCCAACTGGAATTAACCATGGCTCCTCTAGCGGTCGAAGGGGTCTGTTTGCGGGCCTTGTCTCAGGCCCGGCAGGCTCATGGGGCTGATGGCTTGGACGAAGACTCTCCAGAGGCGAAGCTGCGGGCCCACCGCTCCACCTTCTCCTTAGAAATTCAGCCTGAAGTTAGTACCATCGTGGCGGATGAGTTGCGTTTGCGGCAAATGCTGACCAATTTGCTGTCCAATGCGCTGAAGTTTACGGATGACAATGGTCAGGTAGGATTACGAGTCGAGGAGTGGGATGGCTGGGTGGCCTTTACGGTTTGGGATACCGGCATTGGAATTCCTCAGGATCAACAAAGCTTGATTTTTCAGAAATTTCAACAACTGGAGCACCCCCTTACTCGGCAATTTGAGGGGACAGGGTTGGGGTTGGTGTTGACCCAGCGTTTGGCCTGGCTTCATGGAGGTGATGTGACGTTCACCTCGACTCAAGGCCAGGGCAGCCAGTTTACGTTGCTTCTGCCACCTGACCCATCGCTAAAGGGTGTAAAACCGCGTACTTTAGGGACAACCTGGGCTGGAGGTACGGGGCATCATCTTGTTCTCCTGGTGGAAGTGGTACCGCATTATCTGGATGATTTGAGTCAGCAACTGAGTCAGTTGGGATTTCGGTTGGCGATCGCCCGTTCTGGCACCGAAGCCCTTAAGAAAGCTCGCCAACTGCAACCCCTGATGATTTTCCTAAATCCACTCTTGCCGCAGCTTTCGGGGTGGGATGTGTTGACGCTTCTGCGTTCTCATAATGAAACCCATCAGATTCCAATTGTGATTACGTCCAGTCGCACCGAGCGAGGAAAGGCCTTTAGCCACGGAGCCAGCGGCTTTTTGACTGTGCCCGTGCAACCGGAAGGCTTGCGCCAGACTGTGGAAGGAGTGTTGGCGCAGGTCGGGTTAGAGCAGCCCAAAGATGCCGACAAAATGCTTCATCTAACGATTCTGCATCTGCGTCCGGCGATCGCCACTGTTCCCGATCTGCCTCTGGCGTTTGCGGCCCATGAGGGAATGACTCCGGCGGATGCTGAGGATGCTATGCCCCAACCGCATCCCTTACCGGTGCTGGCCGATCTGCTGCAACCCCACCCTTGCCGAGTGCTGGAGGTAGATGACCTGGATCAGGCAGACTTGCTGGCCCGCGTCTGGAAGCCCCATCTCGTATTACTGGACGGTGTTTTACCAAAGCCTCTCACTTATTTGCGGAATCTAAACCGACACGCCGCTCTGGCAGCTTTGCCTCTGATTACCCTCAGTCCAGAAAATACTCAGGCCGCCCATCAAATGCGCGAACTGTCCGTATTTCCGTGTCTAGAGCCTCTTAAAGAAAAAAGCCAAGCGCAGTCTTTAACGAAGAAGGGAAAGGGTGCCCGTTCCAGTCGTGTTAGCGATCGCCCCGATATCTCTTCTCTATTGACTGTCATCCGCAAGGCAACAGGGTCTTAGGGCGTGTTTTAAAGCTGGCTGAAAGGGTCCTTACTTTGTGTGCTTTGCGCACGAAACAAGGACCTTTAAAGCAGACCCTTGCCGTTTGAAAAGCTTGATTATTGGGATTGCTGTGCAGGTGCTTCACGGAGGCGAGCGCTACCGGGTTTGATGTATCGCCTTAGAGGAAACCAGACCCGCACAAGGCTGTACTTCCCAATCCGTTTCAGGTCACGGTACTCCTTCCGATACAAATCGGATTCAAGAATGCGATAGCGCAGCCCAAGGGCCAGGATGGAGAACCGTCGATTTTGCGGTTGGTTGAAGAAGAACTCGCTGGCTTTTTCGGAGTTGGGAATAAATTCTATATGCTGGCGGGTATAGAATACTAGGCTGGGTTTGGGGAAGCCGATCATAACGATGGGTTCGTTTTTGCGCTGTATTCGCAAAATCTCCTCCGCCATTTGTCGCACGGGTAGTTGCCGCTGAGCATCCATCACAAACAGGGCTGGGGTCAGCGTAAATAGAATAAATAGGATAAAGGTGGTGAGCTGTACGCCCCAGAGCCAACGGCTCTGGCGACGTAGTAGGAGCAGTAGGGAGGCGATCGCCGCTCCACCCCAAAACACTGTTCCTGTAATAGGTACCCCTGCATTCCACAGAGCTGCCGGGAAATCAGGTGTTGCCAAATCCGTTCCAACAAAGCGTGGACTGACTAGCATGACCGCTCCCATACCCAGCAGCAATACCAGGCTTATCCAATGGGTCAGCCGTAGGCTGTGGGCCAGCCTAGGCCGAGTCAGGGCATCGCTCCATAGCAGTGCTACCAGGATGGCAGCGGCAGGTAGCAGCGGCAGCACATAACTGGGGAGCTTGGTAACGGCAATGGTAAAGAAGCCGAAGATCACCCCGAACCAGGCCAGAGCAAACAGGCCTAAATGGGTATGGCGGGGCTGCGATCGCCATGCCTGAAGTTTCCAGAACCGCAGACGGGCCATCGCCACTGGCAAATATATGGAGTAGGGTGCAAACCCGGCCAGCACAATTAAAAAGTAGAAGAACCAGGGAGCCGAGTGACGATTAACAACTCGGGTGAACCGCTCGACATTGTGATACCCAAAGAAAGAATCAATATAGGCATCACCGTTGGCCTGGATCACCAGAATGAACCAGGGGAGGGCGATCGCCAGCAACAACAGCGTCCCCCAAATGGGCTTGGCCTCACGCCACACGGCCCGAAACTGCCCTACTGTAAACAGAAACACCAGCACAATCAAGCCTGGAATCACAATTCCCACAGGGCCTTTCGTTAACACCGCCAAGGCACACAGGACATAGAACCCCAAATACCCCCACCGTTTTGTGGCACGATTCGGAGAGGCATAGGCCCAGAAAAAGGAAAACAGCGCGGAGCCCATGCAGCCGCTCAGCAGCATATCGGAAACGCCTGTTCTAGCCCACACCAGGGTTTGCAGGTTTAACGCCATCATCCCCGCACCAATCCAGGCGGCCCACCAGCGGGGAGCATCGCCGGAGCTGTCAGTAACGGCTTCGCCTTCAGCGTCCTGGCCTACCAGGGGCGTAGGATAGCCAAACCGGCGTAATACAAAAAAGCCAAAGATGACCAGAGCCGAGGCTGAGAGAGCGGAGGGGAAGCGCACAGCCCACTCATTCACCCCAATGACCTGATAGGCGATCGCCATCAACCAGTAAACCAGAGGCGGCTTATCAAACCGAGTCGCCTCATTAAAGTAGGGTGTGATCCAATCCCCCGTGATGGTCATCTGGCGGGCTGCTTCGGCAAACAGGGGTTCGGTTTCGTCGATTAGCCCCACGCTGCCCAGGTTCCACCAAAAGGCCAGTAAACATAGCAATACTAGCCACAGGGCAGACATCACCCAGGCGAAGGCCGGGTCTTTTGTCCAGCGGCGGGTGAAGAACTGAACCGGAGGAAGGGAGTTGAGCGCCATGAGCGATCGCAGCTAGAGTGAGGAAGCGTTTGAATAATCGATCGGATGGCAGGATAGCCATCATCAATCAATCACTTTACCGGGAAACGGGCGATCGCCCCTTATCCCTCTGTGACACCCATTCGATCTGCCCGATCGCTAACCTTTTAGGGTAATTGAAGGATGAACGCTGGGTCATACACGGCATAGCCCTCACCGTTCATCCTTCAATCAATGTGGCTGATAAAAATGCGTCATAAATTGGAATTCAGCCTAAACTGAACAGATAATGCAGGTGTTCTAGTTAGAGCCTCTGCTGAAAGCTTTGTCATTTGTCCGTCCTGCGTTGCGACACAGCTATGCGGCTATCCCTTCCATCGTCTACGCCTCAAACCCGCCCTGCTGATCAACTGGGTGAGGTGATCGAAACGGCCACCACCGAATTTTTGGCCCAATGCCTGGAACCCGAAGAGTTGAACTTTGCAGCGATGCCGCCCTTTGGAAGTTGGGTCAAATCCTTGGATGAGGAATCGGGCAACCAGATTTATGCTGTGGTTTACCATGTCACCACTAGCCCTATCGACTCTGTACACCGGGCCCGCGCGTTGGGCCTGTCTTTGCAGGATTTACGCGAGCAACAACCTCAGATCTTTGCCATGCATAAGACCGAGTTTCGCGCCGCTATTGTAGGCTTTCACCCGGATTCTTCTTCGCCCCACAACAACCGAATATTTCAGCACATCCCACCCCGCCCACCTCAAATTCATCAGGCGGTTTATCGCTGTAGCCCCGATGAGGTGATCGAGTTCAGTGAGCAGTTGGAGTTTTTGCGAACCCTGCTTCTAGTAACCCAAGCTCCAGTAGACGCCCTGATTGCGGCAGCGATTCGGGAAATCTATCAACTGCGGCAGGGCGATCGCTCCTGGCTGGTGCAGGCTGGTCGGATGCTGAGCCTAATTCTTAAGGATGATTATGATAGGCTCCAGGTCGTGCTGAGCCAGATCTATCTTTCATAAATCCGGGGCTTTGTCTGTCTTCTAGATATAGAGATATTCATCCTATTTGGGATGATAAAACCACTATATACAGCACTTTTCAAGTCTATGAGGTACAAGTTATTTTTGTGAGAGCCTCGCGGAGCGAGGCTCTCACAAAAATAGCTGCATTTTATTCAAGCGCAAAGCGCTGTAGGTTTAACCCGGATGCCTTGATGACCGTTCTTGTGAAGGTGTCACTTTCGCTGCCATAAAACTTGATAGGGGTATTAAGAAAACTCGATATTAACGGACTTCTATCAGAAAATATGCCATCTTATTGGATCCGTAGGCTTAAGGCTGAGGGCGGTAGCTAAAAACGTCCTTCTGGTTTGTAGATGCCGATCTACTCGTTTTCTGAGAAGACTATAAAGTTCTCTATCCAAAAATTTTCTCTAATTTAAGTTTTCTTGTTTTTCAAGATACTTGCCTAAATCGTAAAATAGAATACAGAATATAGATATGAGCATTCCCTAGCTAACTGGTTGAGCCCGGTTGTCTAGTTCAGGGATCGCCTCCTTAGAAGTTCCGGTGTGTTCCCGCTTCCAGGATCGATAGCCCATTCACTTAATACAGGGATTTTGAAGATCATGAGGCTGAAATACCGGGGCCAAAGTTATGAATACGAGCCTGTTGACGCTACTGTCGAGGAGTCTGAAATGTCCGGGTCAAACCGTTGGCAATCATTTCAATTTTCTTATCCCCGGCATATTCCGGTACCGCAAGTTCCCCGCAATTTAACCTATCGTGGGGTTCACTATCAGACCGACGAAGTGGGAGAGCAAGCCCTAGGCTCCTTTCGCCGTTATCCTGCTGCACCTGTGTCACCCGATGCTCGCACCAGCCTTAAAACCCGTTGCGCCCTGATGCGTGAGGTTGAGCAGATGCACCTGGAAAATATTCAAAAGCGTCTGCAACATCGCATTGAAGTGGCCCAAGCGCGGGGCGATCAAGCCCTTGTTGCTGCCCTGGAAGATGAAATGAGCCAGATGGTCTGCCATATCTAGCATTGAGGCTTGAGTTGGTTCCAGAAGACGGAGCGTAACGCTCAGGCCGGGGGACACACGGGGAGGTGTCCCCCTTTTCTTGGGTTATGGCTTTAAACTTCATACTGAAAAGCCGCGCAAAGCGCGGCTTTTCAGTATGAACAGGACTTACGCATTTGTGTTGGTTGAGTTTGCCATTAAAACAAAGCGGCTGACCTCGTCAGCCGCTTGTTGTGTGAAAGTCGTATTGCGATCGCTATCTCACCTAATTGGCCGGTTCCGCAGCAGGATTATTGGCCGGTTCTGCTGGTGCTTCTCCAGGATGCTCGACATAAACAGGGGTAGGGCCAATCGTGCCTGCCCGTGGAAGAGGCCAGAAGCGTAGAACCGCGCGTCCAATAATATTCTTCTTGGGAACGTAGCCCCAGAAGTGACTGTCGTAGCTATTGTTGCGATTGTCGCCTAGAACCAGGTAAGAGCCTTCAGGAACGGTCTCAGGCCCCCATTCATAAGTCGGGGCATATTCCTTGGGAATATAGTTCTCTTCCAGGGGTTCGTTATTAACATAGACAGTGCCGTTGGACACCTGCACCGTATCGCCTGGAAGCCCAATCACACGCTTGATCAAAGCGTCTTTAAGACTGGGGTTGTCTTCCCGCAATTTGTCGGTTGGGGAGAAGACGATGATGTCGCCCCTGTCAGGGTTGGTGAAGTGATACGACATTTTTTCAACGATCAGGCGATCGTTGACTTCCAGTGTCGGCAGCATCGACTCCGAGGGGATGTAACGAGCCTCGGCGATCGCTGTACGAATCCCTAAGGCCAAAACAACGCTAATACCAATGGTTTTCAGCGCTTCGACCCACGGATTTTCCTCATGCGTGGCAGCCACTGGCACATTCACAGGGGCACCCTGGGGTGTTGGGTCCGTAGGGTGACCATTCGAACGAGCAACCGATTCTGGCACGTTCTTGGAGTTCGTCTGGGAGGTAGGATCGGGTTGGTTGGACATGAGCGACCGCAATCAATACGGGATCAACTTATCTAAACACTATAGTGTTCAACTTTAACAATCGGCGTCAACGTTGTATCAACGGGTTAGGTGGCACAGCGCGATCGCCTTCTCTTAATCATATTCAGGGGCCGTTAGAATGGCTCAGCGTAATTTGCGAATTTGGTAAGCACAAATCTTACAGCGTCAAAATCTCCACACCATCGTTTGTGACAGCCACCGTGTGTTCAAACTGAGCCGAGAGTTTGCGATCGCCTGTCACAATTGTCCACTGATCCTTTAAAACCTTGATACTGCGAGTGCCCTCATTCAACATCGGCTCAATGGTAAACACCATGCCGGGCCGCAGCTTCATCCCAGTACCCCGTTTCCCGTAGTGAGGAATCTGCGGTTCCGTATGAAACTGCCGCCCCACGCCATGCCCCACTAATTCCCGCACGACAGAAAAGCCTTCTGCTTCGGCGTGTTCCTGAATGGCTGCGCCGATGTCTCCAATACGAGCTCCCGGTTTCACTTCAGCAATGCCTCGATACAGGCATTCTTGAGTGACAGAAACAAGTTTTTGGGCGATCGCCGAAGGTGTACCCACACAAAACATGCGGGAAGTGTCGCCGTGAAAGCCATCCAGAATTGGCGTCACATCAATATTGAGAATGTCTCCATCTTTCAAAATCTGCTTGGGGTTGGGAATGCCGTGGCACACGACCTCATTCACGCTAGTACAGAGGGCACCTGGAAACGGTGGATGTCCGGGAGGTGCATAACCTATGGTTGCACTGATAGCTCCGTGATCCTTCATCCAACGCTCAGCTTCATCATTCAAACTTTGGGTGCTAACTCCAGGCTGCACTAAAGGTTCCAGGTAGTCGAGTAACTGCGCTGCCAGTTTCCCCACCTGCCGCATCTTCTCCAGTTCACGAGATGACATCAGCACTAAGCCGGAAGGGACAGGAGATGGGCGATCGCCCTGGATAGTGACAGGATTTGACTGAATCATTGCATTACAGGGTTGAGTTGCTGTGCCATGCTAGCACAGCATGGTCTAGCATGGCACATCCCAGTGATTACTTGTATGCTAGACACAGTGAAGAAATCTGTGAAAGTAGCATCATCATGGGCGGAAAAACAGATTTGGAGCGGGTTGTAGCCTACGTTCCTGCCGAGTGGAAGGAAGAACTGGAGGCATGGGCCGAAGCAGAGGAGCGATCGGTTTCCTGGTTGGTATCGAAGCTGATTGATCGCGCTTTGCAAGAACGGCGTCCGATAACCCAGACCGTTCAACAAGCCTCAGAGGTTGCGAGTGTCCCGTGAGGAAAACTTCCCAGAGTTCTTGATACTCTGGTAGGAGTCAATGATTGGAGACTCAGGCTATGACTGCATCTGTTCCCGGTGCTGATGACGAAGCTGTACGGTTGAATGAGGAGGCGATCGCCCTCACCGACGAGCAGTACAAGCGCAAGATGGCTCGCCGCAAGGAAGTACAGCAGCAGCGTTTAGCAGAACGCACTCTGGAGAAGGGGTTGATCGTCGTCAACACCGGCAACGGCAAGGGCAAAACCACTGCTGCTCTGGGAATGGTGTTGCGCTCTCTCGGTCATGGTTATCGAGTGGCGATCGTGCAGTTCATCAAAGGAGCCTGGGAACCTGCGGAGAAGACGGTTCTGGCTCCCTGGACGGAGAGCCGAGATGGACAGTCTGCCCAGCTGGAGTTTTACGCCATGGGTGAAGGCTTCACCTGGGAAACTCAGGATCGGGAGCGGGATATTCAGAAGGCAGAGGAGGCGTGGGAGCGGGCGATCGCTCTTATCCGTAACCCCGATTACCGCCTAATCCTGCTGGATGAAATCAACATTGCCCTGAAAATGGGCTACCTCAGCGTTGATGCCGTTTTGGCAGGCTTGGCCGAGAAGCCCGAGATGACCCACGTAATCCTGACCGGACGAGGAGCCCCTGCTGCTTTAATTGAGCAAGCGGATCTGGTGACCGAAATGACGCTCGTAAAGCATCCTTTCAGAGAGCAAGGCGTGAAAGCTCAGCCAGGGATTGAGTTTTAGGTTAGGCGATTGTTACTTACTCAAGAAGAAAAGCCCCCTGTGTTTGAGAACATAGGGGGCTTTTCTCCATATTCAGAGCTTATCCAAAGATGCTGCCGAAGAACTCGATCGCCTCTTTCAGTGCCTTGATAAACACGTCAACCTCTTCCTTTGTGTTGTAGAAGTAGAGGCTGGCCCGTGCGGTGGATTGGGCCTTGATGTAACGGTGCAGGGGTTGGGTGCAGTGATGCCCTGCCCGAATCGCAATCCCCGCCTGATCGAGGATGGTGGAAAGGTCGTGGGGATGCACGGCACCTGTGGTGAATGAGGCCAGAGCAGCCCGATTGCTGGCATCCTCATTGGGTTGAGGACCGTAGATGGTGACTTCGGGAAGCTGGTTCAGTTGCTCAAACAGGTACAGAGTGAGTTCCTGCTCGTAAGCGTGGATTTTGTCTATGCCGATGTTGGTGAGGTAATCAACGGCTGCACCGAGGGCGATCGCCTCTCCAATGGCTGGAGTTCCCGCCTCAAATTTGTGAGGCAGATCCGCATAGGTAGAGTGATCGAGGAACACGTCCGCAATCATCTCACCGCCACCCAGGAACGGTGGCATAGCCCGCAGCAAATCTCGCTTGCCGTAGAGGAAGCCAATGCCCGTGGTCGCACACATCTTGTGACCTGAGCCCACCAGCCAATCGCAATCCATATCCTGCACATCTACGGGCATGTGGGGAAGGCTCTGGCAGGCATCGATGAGTACCTTAGCGCCAACCCCGTGAGCCAGGGCCGTAATTTCTTTCGCCGGGTTGATACAACCCAGAGTGTTGGATACATGCACCACCGATACCAGCTTGGTCTTGTCCGATAGCAGCGACTTGTACTGCTCCAGATCAAACTCCTGGGTGTCGGTCAACTCGACAAACTTGAGCACTGCTCCCGTCTTCTGCGCCACAAACTGCCAGGGAATCAGGTTGCTGTGGTGCTCCATAACCGTCAGGATGATTTCATCCCCGGCTTGCAGTGTCGTCATGCCCCAAGAGTAAGCCACCAGGTTAATGGCTTCGCTGGCATTGCGGGTGTAGATGATCTCTTCCCGATAGTTGGCGTTGACGAAAGCGGCAACTTTATCTCGGGCTCCCTCATAAGCTTCGGTCGCGCGGGAACTCAGAGTATGAACACCCCGATGGACGTTGGCGTTGTCGTACTCATAGTAAGAGCGCACCGCATCCAGCACTGCCTTGGGCTTTTGTGAGGTGGCAGCGTTATCCAGGTAAACCAGCGGCTTGCCATGGATTTCCTGATGCAGAATCGGGAAGTCTTGGCGAACCAGAGATGCCAGGGTACGAGCTTGAGCGAGTGTCATGGTAGGGATGGGTGATGAGAGGGTGGAGGGATTAGCGGGCGATTCCCTTAGGAGCGGTAGAGCCGAGCGCCAACTGCCGCAGCAATCGCTGCTTCAGCGACTCCGATGGAACCGTATCGAGGATTTCGTAAGCAAAGGCGTAGATCAACAGGTTCCGGGCGCTGGCCGCATCAATACCGCGACTTTGCAGGTAAAACACCTCATCGGAATCCAGCTGACCCACTGTTGCGCCGTGGGTGCACTTCACGTTGTCGGCCACGATTTCGAGCTGTGGCTTCGTATCGACGCGGGCTTTCGAAGATAGCAGCAGGTTTCGGTTCAGCTGCCCCGCATCCGTCATCTGCGCCTTCTGGGACACAAATACCTTTCCATTGAAAATAGCATGGGCGCGGTCATCCACAATGGTTTTGTGGAGCTGGCGGGTGTGGGCGTGGGGTTGAGTGAGGGCGATCGCACTATGGGTATCTCCCACCTGTTCACCCCGAATGAAGGTCAGTCCATTCAGAATCGTCTCGGTCTGCTCTCCCGTCTGATAGATCTCCAAGTGGTGCCGGGAAAGCAGGCTACCAAAATCAATAGATTGATTTACATAGCGAGAGGTACGAGCCTGAGACACAGCGGTTTTGCCCACGTGATAGGCCGTGGTAGCCTGCCCCTGAACCCGAGTGTGGTTCACCTGAGCATTCTCGTCGAGGTAAATTTCTAGAACACTGTTGGTCAAGGAAGCACTGGTTCCTAAGGTGATGTGCTCTTCAATCAGCGTTACGGCGCTGTTTGGCTCGGCTACGACTAGACCACGAGGCTGGGCAATTACCGGCTGTTCCCCAATGGTCACAAACAACAGGTGAATAGGAGTCTCGACCACCTGATTTTTGGGAACGTAAACCACGGCTGCATCACTCAGTCCAGCGGTGTTCAGGGCGGTGAAGACTTCCTCAGTGCCGGGTTGTTGGCCCAGGCGGGAAAAGATCCGCTCCTGAATGGCATCGGGAACAGAGGTCAGGTTGCCAACGAAAACGCCAGGGGAAAGCTCAGAAATGGCAGACAATGCGGGAAAAAACTGCCCATTCACAAAGACTAGACGATTTGCAGCGTCGGACAGGTGGTAGTCGTCTAGCGAATCAATCTGGATGCTACTGATTGATCCTAGCGTGATCTCCAGGAGGGAAGAAAGGTCGGTGAACCGCCATTCTTCGTCGCGGGTAGTGGGGAAAGCCCGCTCTTTGACGAGGGTAGCCGCACGTTCCCGCAACTCACCCAA
This sequence comes from Leptolyngbya sp. PL-A3, assembly GCF_039962325.1. Taxonomy (NCBI): domain Bacteria; kingdom Bacillati; phylum Cyanobacteriota; class Cyanophyceae; order Leptolyngbyales; family Leptolyngbyaceae; genus Leptolyngbya; species Leptolyngbya sp. PL-A3. The sequence goes on along the minus strand of NZ_JAMPLB010000042.1, from coordinate 37,597 downwards.
GCCTTCCACAAGGGGTTGATTGGCTTGAGATAGCTCTAGCAACCGGCCCAAATAGGCTTCCCGCTTCTCCGCTGATCTGAAGCGTCCCCCATCGATTTCTGGTGATACTTGAATCGTCATCACGGCTTCCTTTCCCTCTGATTCCTACCTGCGTCTCCCGTGGTTGTGCGATCGCCCTAAACTGCTGCTGCGGTATCCGCCGTCAGCCAGTCATACCCGCGCTCTTCCAACTCCAGCGCCAATTCCTTGCCGCCCGTGCGGATAATGCGACCGTTGGCCATCACATGCACATAATCCGGCACGATGTAATTCAGCAAACGCTGATAGTGGGTGATCACCAACAAAGCGTTGTTCTCGTTGGATAAGGTGTTTACGCCTTCAGCAACGATTTTCAGTGCGTCAATGTCCAGACCAGAATCCGTCTCGTCCAGAATTGCCAAGCGTGGCTCCAGCAGAGCCATTTGCAAAATCTCGTTGCGTTTCTTCTCACCACCAGAAAAACCTTCGTTAACGCTACGGTTCAAGAAAGAGGGATCCATTTTCACGACGCCCAACTTCTCGCGTACCAGTTCGTCAAAGTCAAAGGCATCCAGTTCTTCTTCTCCGGCTTGCTTGCGCTTAGCGTTGTAGGCGACACGCAAGAAGTCAAGGTTGCTGACACCGGGGATTTCTAGAGGGTACTGGAAGGCGAGGAAGATGCCCTGGCGCGATCGCTCTTCCGCTTCCAACTCAAACAGGTCTTCGCCCAGATAGCTGACAGAACCCCCAGTTACTTCATAATCCGGATGCCCTGCCAGTACTTTTGACAGCGTGCTCTTACCGGAGCCGTTCAGGCCCATAATGGCGTGGATTTCTCCAGCCCGTACTTCCAGATTGACGCCTTTGAGAATGGAATTACCATCCACCTCCGCAGTCAAATCCTTAACGGAAAGAATTACATCACTGTTCTCGCGAATCACGGTTAGAGTCCTCTGGCAAATACTTGGAGTAACATCAATTCATCAACAGAAACGGCGAACAGCCTAAGGTATTTCTGCAATTTTTTTAAGAATTTGAAGAACTTGATATAGCTCATTCCCCAAATTTCACGTGGCAAATTCACAGGAAATTGCATACTGTTGAGTACGATCTTTGACGATCTTGACGAACATAACTGTAATGCTCGTCATTACCATATCGGAGCAAGGACAATTGAGATGTGAGTTTGCCAACATTCAGGCAACAATAATTTCCGGTGTCGGGAAAAGCAGAGAGTGCAGACACTTGCCTGGGGGAGGAATCTAGGTCTGCGGCAGGCTGTAAACCAAACAGCTGCCGCAGATCCCGTAACGTCACATGACTAACCAGGAGCGTCTGCATCTGAAGTTACCCAACGCTGCCTTCTAGCTTTAGCGCCAGGAGGCGATCGGCTTCTACCGCAAACTCCATCGGCAACTGGCTGAACACGTCCTTACAGAAGCCGCTGATCATCATCGAGATCGCATCTTCCATAGCAATGCCGCGCTGTTGGAAGTAGAACAACTGGTCTTCCCCGATCTTGGAAGTTGATGCTTCGTGCTCAACCCGACCGCTGCTGTTCTGCACCTGAATGTAAGGGAAGGTGTTGGCTCCTGCGGTATCCCCAATCAGCATGGAGTCGCACTGGGAGTAGTTGCGAGCATTGTCGGCCTGAGGACCGATTTTGACCAGACCGCGATAGCTATTCTTCGAACGGCCAGCCGAGATCCCCTTGGAGATAATGGTGCTGCGGGTATTCTTGCCGATGTGCACCATCTTGGTGCCCGTGTCGGCCTGCTGCATATTGTTGGTCAATGCTACCGAGTAGAACTCACCCACGGAGTTGTCGCCTACCAGTACACAGCTGGGATACTTCCAGGTGATAGCGGAACCCGTCTCTACCTGCGTCCAGGAGATTTTGGAGTTGACCCCCTTGCACAGACCTCGCTTGGTGACGAAGTTGTAGATACCGCCTTTGCCGTTCTCGTCTCCGGCGTACCAGTTCTGAACGGTGGAGTATTTGATTTCGGCGTTGTCGAGGGCGACCAGTTCCACTACAGCGGCATGGAGCTGATTGGTGTCGAACATAGGGGCGGTGCAGCCTTCCAGGTAGGTGACGGAGCTGCCTTCTTCGGCCACAATCAGCGTGCGCTCAAACTGTCCCGACTCGCCGTTGTTGATGCGGAAGTAGGTGGACAGGTCCATTGGGCACTTGGTGTTTTTGGGAATGTAGACGAAGGAACCGTCTGTAAACACCGCTGAGTTGAGGGCTGCGAAGTAGTTGTCGGCTACAGGTACGACGCTGCCCAGGTACTTCTGAACCAGGTCAGGATACTCCTGCAACGCCTCGGAGATGGAGCAGAAAATAACGCCTTGCTCCGCCAGCTTTTCGCGGAAGGTGGTGGCGACGGAGACGCTGTCAAAGATAGCGTCTACGGCCACGTTGGATAGCCGCTTTTGCTCGGAGAGGGGAATGCCCAGCTTCTCAAAGGTTTCGAGCAGGGTGGGGTCGACTTCCTCCAGGCTGTTCAGCTTCTCCTTCTTCTTAGGAGCGGAGTAGTAGATGATTTTCTGGTAGTCGATTTTTGGGTAGCCCACTTCTGCCCAGTTTGGCTCGGCCATCTTCAACCATTGGCGGTAGGCTTTAAGCCGGAACTCCAGCATAAATTCGGGTTCGTTTTTCTTGGCCGAAATCAGCCGAATGACATCCTCACTGAGGCCAGCAGGAATGACATCGGACTCGATGTCAGTAACGAAGCCGTACTTGTAGGGTTGATTGACGAGGGTTTTGACTGATGCCGTCATGGATTCTCTCTCAACAGATTAGGCACGTAATGGATGGAAAAGTGTTCCAGTTCCGTCGGGCTACCCCAGATGCGACCTAGAAAATGTCTCTCGCTGAAAGTGTTATTTTCGCGCTTCACGCAAAATAACTTGTAAGACAGACCCTAGTACTGGGCGGTAATGGTGCGAATTTCGTCGAAGGTGATTTCTTGCTTGTCGCCCGCGAAGTCGTTGTCCTCGGTGAGGAACAGCATGCAGTGGCACTCTTTGCGCTCACGCATAGGAACGCAGGGGCAGTTCCAGTAAGCAGCGGCGGCCTCGGCCTCTTTGTCTTCGTAGTGGCGACAGGGGCAGAGGGGTGCGCCCAATTCATCCTTATGCTTGGCCAGCCCTTCGATCACAACGGCGGTAACGCCCGGATCGACGCAGAAGAAGGTGCCTGTCCGCTTGGCATACTGCTCAGAGAAATGCCGCATAGCTTCGAGGCTTTTATCGGTAGCTTGGGTGGTGTTCGTTTCGGTGCTCATTGGGGATCGGGCGACAGAACCGTCAATAACTTCTATAATTAAAACAACTTGCTCGTTGCTTAACTCAATTGTAGGCTAATTTAGCAACAAAACAGTTGTCAAAGTATTTTTTTGGCTGATTGTTTTTGCCGCCTTTCCTGGACAGGTCTCTGGTAAGACGATGACAGCGACGCAACACCCTTCCACAAAGCAAGACATTCTTCACTACTTGGCCAAGCAGGGCCAGGCCAGTTCTCAAGAGCTTGCTGAGCATTTTGACATTAGCCCTCAAGCCGTACGTCGTCATCTGAAAGACCTGACCGAGGAGGAGTTGGTGGAGCACCATGCGGTTCAGGTTGGCATGGGGCGGCCCAACTATGTGTATCAGCTGAGTAAGAAGGGGCGCGATCGCCTCCCTGACCAATACGACAACTTTGCTCTGTCTTTACTGGATACTCTTGCCGAGACGGTCGGTAAGGACCAGATGAAGGATATCCTCCGTAAGCAGTGGGAGCGTAAGGCTCAGGAATATCAGCAACTCGTGGGTACAGGCTCTTTACAGGAGCGGGTAGCGAAGCTGGTAGATCTGCGGCGAGCTGAGGGGTATATGGCGGAGTGGCATCGAGTTGAGCCAGAGAATCTAGAGAATCTGCCAGCTCCAGCTTTTATCGTGACGGAATACAACTGCGCAATTTCCCAAATTGCGGAGTCGTTTCCCAGCGTTTGCGGTCATGAGCTGGAGATGTTTCAGATTGCGCTGCAGGGGTGTAAGGTTGAGCGGACTCACTGGTTGGCAAATGGTGAGCATCGTTGTGGATATTTGATTCAAGAAAAATAGAAAAAATTCTGTGGGAGGGAGGTGGATTATATCTACCTCCCTCCCACAGAATTATGGGTTTAATCTGAAGCGCTACACTGATCTCGTCTGGAACGTTATTTTGTGGGGAACGAAGTATGGATGCTCAACCAGCGGCTCCAGAGTTTTTGACGACTGAGGAGTGTTTGGAGATTGACCAGTCGTTGTTGCCGTCGCGCGATCGCTTTTCGGCTCGGGTGGCGGTGTATGCGTTGCGGTCCCTAAAGCAGGTGGCGCAGGAGGAGGGGATGGCGATCGCGGATCTCAATGCTCAGCAGATTGGGGCTTGGATTAGCCGAGATCCTAATTTAGACCCGGAGAAGGGGTTTGATAGCAATTTCAAGGGGTTCTTTTTGCAATTGGTGATGGCGTCGTTGCGGCCTTTGCGGTTGATGGCGCAGGAGTTTAATACGGATATTGAGTCGTTGACGATTCAGCAGGTGTTGGCTTGGTTTGAGAAGGAAGCGAAGAGCCGAATTGAGGCGGGTGAGTCTTAGGCGATCGCAAACGAGCGTTTTGGGCGTGGTTTGCACGACCAAAACGCTCTAAAGCCTAAGGAAAGGAGCGTAATGCGCCTCTTTCCTTGGGCTTTGGAGTACCTTTGATGCGGAAGCTTGAGGGTGTTGGTGTTTGAAGATTGTGATGAATAGCGAAAACCCTGCTTGGAGGCGCGTCGCCCTCCAAACCTCCCGACTGGGGGACGGGCGTCCCTCCCCCAGACCCCCTAGACAAGGAGGTTTTGCAGGGGTGGTGTTGGGCCGCTTCGCATCTGTGGGGTTTGAATCAGGTTTGGGTGGGGTTATAGTGATGTGCTCGATCTCTCCTCTCTTGGGAAAGGGCTGGGGGTGTGGGTTTGAGGGCGATCGCTAGAACCGGTAGCTTGGGTATACACAGGAGCCTAATGGGAGCGGAGGTCGGTTATATGGAGGAAGTGTTGCGGTTATAGCGTAGGGCTTCTTCCTGGCGTTTGACGGCGGCTAGGAGTTCTGCGTTTTGCAGGATGACTCCGGCCTGGTTGTTGAAGATTTCCATGTACTTCTGGTCGCTTTGGGTGAAGCTGATTTGATAGCAGTCGGGTACGGGTTGGCTATAGCTTAGGGGAGTTTCATCAAATTCGCCGGGGCGACGTTTATTGATCAGTTGGGTGACGCCGATGAGTTCGCCGTCAGGGTTGAGGACGGGCATGCAGAGAAGGCTGCAGGTGCGGTAACCGGTGCGGTGATCAGTTTCTTGTGATTTGGCGGAATTAGGGTCGTCGTAGAGGTCAAAGGGGATGTTGATAGGTTTGCCGGTTTCGGCAACCTTTCCGGCGTAGCCTTCTCCAACGCGGATACGAATTTCATGAAGGGTGCCGTCTCCGAAGGGGATTTTTGTCCAGAGTTCATGGGCGTCGCGATCGCGTACCCAAAGCGTGCTGCGATCGGCATTCATCAGCTCTTTTGCAGCGTCCATAACGCGTTGCACAATATCTTCGGGTTCTAAGCTGCCCTGGCTGACGGAGCGGGTGGCGGCCATGAGGGTGGCGGCGACACGTCGGCCTCGGGCGGTTTTGTGGTAGGAGAAGAAGCTTTCCAGGATCATGCGGATCATGGGGGCGTTGGCGAAGAATTGGTCTTCGTCGGCCTGACTGAAGCCTTGGCGATCGATTTTGTTTTCTAAGGAAGCGGTGGGATCGGGGGTGAATTTGAGTTTGTTGAGCAGTTGAATAACTGCGATGAGGTCGCCCTGCTCGTTGAACATGGGGATGGCGAGCATGGTGTAGGTGCGGTAGCGATTGCGCTTGTCCTGCTCTTTGGCGGTGGCGGAGCGGGGGTCGTCGTAGAAGTCGTAGCCGATGTTGATCACTTGTTGGGAGCGGGCAACTTCACCAACGATGCCTTTCTGGGCAGGAACGCGAATTTCCAGGGAGCGATCGCTCCCATCCGACTCCGCTACAATTGACCAAAACTCCTGCCGCTCCTCATCCAGGAGAAAGATAGTGGTGCGATCGGCTCGGAGGGAGCGGCCAATTTTCAGCGTGATCGATCGCAATGTAGTGTCGAGGATGTCATCGAAGCCCTGGTTATCCATCACCTGATTTAACAGAGTGAGGGTTTGCGTCACGATGTTGTGGGGCTGGTTTTGGCTCTGTTCTCTAATTTCGGCAAATTTCTTGGCATTTTGCAGGGCGACGCCGACCTGGGCGTTGAAGATTTGCATGTACTTCTGGCTGTTGGTGTCAAAGCTGGCATTAAAGCACTCTGGGGCTTCGGGCCAATCGGCGGGGTCATAGTCGGGATAATCGCCATGCTTGCGTTTGTTGACGAGTTGGGTGACGCCTAACAGGTCGCCATCGGGGCTCCAGACAGGCATACAGAGCAAACTACAGGTGCGATAGCCCGTCTTTTGATCGGTGAGTTTTGAGGTTTCGGAATCGGGGTGATCGTAGAGATCAAAGGGAATGTTTAGCGGCTCTTTTGTTTTGGCCACCATCCCCGCAAAACCCTGCCCCACACCAATGCGGACTTCTCTTTCTGTGCCATCCTCAAACAAAATTTTTGTCCACAACTCGTTATTGGATGGATCCAGAAGCCAGAGGGTGGTGCGATCGGCGTTCATCAGCTTTTTGGCCGCCTCCATAACCCGGCGAATAATCTCATCGGAATCGAGGCTGCTCTGGGAGATAGAGCGGGTGGCTTCGGTTAGGGCTTCGGATGCTTGCAAGCGTTGGGTGAGCTTGTAACACTCCTGGCAGCGGGCCAGAATATTGAGAATGGCCGGGGCATATTCCTCCAGTTGCTTTTCGTCGGCTTTGGTGAACCCTTGAGGGTTAACCCGTTCCCTTAGAGGCGCTTCGGGATAGGTGAAGCGCTTTAATTTATTCACCAACTGCAAGACAGCGAAGAGATTTTTGCGATCGCTCGACAACGGAAACAAAAAATTGCTGTGTACCTGATAGCTCCCGTCTGCTACCTGGGCTTCCTTGCGATCGCCCCACTCACTGTCGAACTGGAAGGAACCCTTGACCATGTTGCGAAAATACGTAACCTGTCCTTCGTTTCCTTTGTTGGCAATGACCTGAATTTCGGGTTCATCACTCCGTTCATACCAGGCGATGATTGACCAGATATCATTCTTCTCCTCATCAATGAAGAAGATAGTGGTGCGATCGACGCTCAGCAGTTCTCCTAAACGGAGGGTAATGGAGCCGAGAATTTGGTGGAGGACTTCGGCAAAATCCTTCCCTTCCATGACATTCAGCATAGAAAGCAGTTTCTTCTCCTGGTCAGCGACCACTTCCATAAAGTCAGCTTTCAGATCAATCAGCGCTTTATGAACCCAGGCTTGATTAAAAACTGCGGCATAAATCCGGTTTGAAATTTCCAGTTTGCCACCGTGTTTTACCACCAGGCCCGACAGCCGCAAATCCATCTGCTCAGATGTGTCAGAGGCTTCGATCTCGCCCCGGTTGAGGATTTGCTGATAGGTGTCGAGAAGGCCACGATGGCGTTGGCTAATGCGGAGGAGGCGATCGCGAATGCTCTTTAAGTGGGGCGGTTCATCCTTCGCTTCCCAGTTGTCGATCAGTCGGCTTTGCACCAGTTGCTGCACCCAATCAGCTTCTTTCCCGGCTGGAATAAATTCCTCAGAGGATGCAATTAGTTGACACAGTCGTTGTGTTAGAAAAGGTTGCCCCGCAGTCCAATCCAAAATAGCTTCGAGTACCGCGTGGGGGTTACTTGACTTGGGTTCCAGGCCCCAAGTTAGGGGTTCTGCTTCGGAGAGTTGGAACCCGTGGAGTTCGATCGCTCGGCCAATATTGAAGGGGATGTGGTGCTTGTCTTGAATTAAATCGGAGGGGCTGGCAACGCCTAAGAGAGCGAAGGTGAGGCGATCGTACTCACTACAACTGCGAATAAACGAAAAAAAGTCATCCGTTCGAAAATTGAGGCTGAGCATGCTGTCAATTTCGTCGATAAAGATAACGATTTTGCCGGATACACATTCCAGCAAAACCTCCTCAATAAACTCGCTTAGCTGCTGTAAGGGGGGCAAAAATTCCCGTTCGTGCAACCAGCTTTTCAAGTCCAATGGCAAGCGCAAAGCTCTGACCAGGCCGCGCATCAGTCCGGCATACCACTGCTCAGCCGTAATATCCTGGCTGCCAATGCGGGTTAAATCGAGCGCCACTCCCACAATTCCCTCGGCTTGCAACTGATGCATCGCCCGTACCCGCAGGCTGCTTTTGCCCATTTGCCGGGAATTTAAGACATAGCAAAATTCCCCGGATTTTAGGCCCTCATAGAGGTCATGGTCAGCCTGTCGAACCACATAGCTGGGTGCATTGACCGGTAAATGCCCACCAACCTTATAGGTGTAATACATAGGATGTTAAAAGTGACGAGGAAGCGAACAGGAATTAATTGAGGATGCGATCGCGAAAATATCGCTGATATAACTGAAAACGGGAGATTACTTCATTGCCCATTAATTCCACCAAGCCCAGGCTATGTAATTTGAATGCCAGCATGGATGCTAACTCTACAGGCTCATCCGTCGTCACCACCCGTTGAAAGGCTGTTGCTAAGTCTGGATGATTCTGTAAGTTCCACAAATGCCGTCGCAGGTGATCGCCATAGACGCCCGCTTCTGTAGGAGCCGTTTCGAGCAGTTTGTCCAGGGTGAGTTGTTGCTGGGCAATGTGGTAGAGGGCCACCCGCACGAGATAGGGATGCCCTCCCACCATCTGCATCAGCTGCTCAACCTCCCGAGACGACCAATTCAGTCCATGCCGCAAACTCAAGTCGTGCACCTGAGCTGCGCTAAATTCTGATAACTCAATCGGCAACCCTACATTAAAGGGCGATTGGTTCACGTCTAACGGAATGTAGACTTCTGTGGAATGCACTACTATTAGCCGTAACTTTTCCCAGAGCTGGCTATCACTGCTGCCGTAGCCCGCTTCCTCATACCAGGCCCGCAATAGCCCAAAGAAGTCGTCAGCAATCTTGGGATATTGAAATACTCGATCCACTTCATCGAGCGCCAGCACTAGCGGGGTTTCGATTTCGGACAGCAAACAATCCTCAAAGTAAGCGGTGCAGTTGTCTTTGCTGCCGTAGGTGTCTGACCAGACATGCTCGACGCTATAGGGCAGGTGCAAACGCCGCGCGATTCGGCCACAAAACCATTGCAGCAGGTGATTGAGGTTCTCAAAGACGGCTTTATCGGCGTGCTGAAAACTGAGGGGAACGGTGAGCAACCCTCGCTCTCGCGATCGCTCCAAAATACGCGACATGAGAGAGGTCTTGCCCATCTGCCGGGGGGCTTTAATCCGAATCAGTGTGCCAGGCTCCATGATTTCGCGGTAGCACTGGGCTTCGTAGGGCGATCGCTCCACATAAAACGGCGAGTCTAACCGTACCTGCCCTTGGGGAACTTCGGGGTCAGCGACAGGGTAGGGGGGTAAGGGGGCCGGGGAGTAGGGGAGCGGTGGGGGAGGGGAGCAAGAGGGAGCGGGGAGCAGGTGTGAACTGTTGGTTGAATCGCTGCCCAAGGTTGTGAGAATGTCTTTGATGATGAAGTGGGTGTCTTGGGGGGAACGCCAGGACCATTGATGGGCGGTGCTCAGGTAGTTTTGTAGTTCGACATTGAGAGGCATGTTGGGAGGGCAGTTGATCTGAATGGCGAGAACAGTGGGGATTTGGTTGCCCTGGAGTTCCTGCAACTCTTTGACCCGCCGCAGTTCTTCGAGAACCATTTCGCTGAAAACAGCTTGAGGTGAGAGTAACACCAGAAAATAGTGGCAGCGGGACAGATGGGTATTGAGACGGGTGAGCCAGTCTTTAGCTGAATCCGCGGGTGGATCAGGGTTGAGGAAGACGGAGTAGCCTTCGGCGGCGATCGCCTCTTTTAAGGCTTGAGCCAACTGAATATCGGGCTTTTGATGCTGATAGCTGATGAAAACTCGCTGTTCTGAAGGAATTGGAATGGCTGGACTACCTTCAGTAACAGATGAGGTTTGACTGAAAGCGCGCTCTAACGCCCCCCGGAACATCTTTTTAGTCACCTTCTCTCCGAGAGCCGCAGATAATTTTTGCCAGAATTTGTAACCCACGTATTTCTCGACATATTCAGGATTACTGGGGTAGATTTCCTCATAGGTTTTCTGTTGCCAGGAACCAATGAAAATATCTCGTTCCAGATCACTCAAATGTTTGCCGGTCTGGTTAAAAATTAGGTTTTCAGTAAACTCTAAAGCAACGTTGACATCCATACATTTTCAGGAACATTCGCAGGTGAAATAGGGCTAGGGCCAATGACCGTAACCGAGGACTGGGTGATCAATTGCTGATTTTCTGGATTGGGGGCAGAATCCGTTGTTGTACTGAAAGTGACCTAATTGTAGGCCGGATGGATGTCACAACTTGAGATCCAGATCACAGGAAATACGGTTGATCTCCGTGTTCCTACAGGTCATAGCACTAATCCCAAAGGCGCAATACCATGATTTCCCAAGGATTCTCGCTGATAGCCGGGCTGAGAATTCATGAGGTTTTATGGGTTATTTTTACGACGCAGACACCCTGAGATACGGAAATTTATCAAGCTAGGAGAATGTTTGAAAAGCCCCGAAATGGCTTGATTTTGCGTATGCTTAGCGCATGCAAAACTAACTTTTCAAAGACGCTCTTATAATCCTGCCCCGCTCGTTGCACGGCGGTGCAGGATTTTGTTGCTAATTACGTTACAGAAAATGCTTGAGTCGCAATTTCCTGCCCAAATACTAAATTACAAGGGCAACCGCAAAAATTATGACTTTTTTTGGTGTTGTCTATATGAATTTTTGGAGATAGTGGAGGCGGTTCAGAACAGGCATTCTCAGAGGAGTAGGTAATGTTTGATATCACCGCCGTGATGATACAAAACTGCATCGATCGCTTGATTGAAGGCTATTACCACGTCTATGGCAGCTCCCATTCCCGTAACCTTTGTAGCCAGCACATAGATGTGCTTCAAAAGGTCGCGACCCTAACATTATCGACCCTGGCATTTAGCGATGCGCCCTACCACGACATCGAACACACCATTCTTGTCACCCTCGTTGGGCAAGACATTTTGCGCGGTAAACAGCGACTCGAAGGCAACGTAACCCCCGAAGATTGGTTGCATTTCATCGTGGGTTTGCTATGCCATGACATTGGCTATGTCAAAGGGGTTTGCCGCCTCGATCGCCGTCGTGAACGGCTCTTTGTTACGGGTAAAGATTGCAAATTTATTGCGTTGCCCATTGGCGCGACAGATGCCAGCCTCGCTCCTTATCATGTCGATCGCAGCCAGCAATTTGTTGATGAGCATTTGACAAGCCATCCGTCAGTCGAGGGCGATCGCATCAAAGACCACATCGAATTCACCCGCTTCCCAGTTCCAGCGGTTGCCCTCTATCAAGATACCCATCACTATCCTGGCTTAACCCGTGCTGCCGATTTGATTGGCCAGTTGAGCGACCCCCGTTATTTACAAAAACTGCCAACCCTCTTCTACGAGTTCCAGGAAATCGGCATGACCGAGCGCCTCGGCTACCGCCACCCGAGCGATATGCGAGCAGCCTATCCCTCCTTCTACCGCAACATTGTGCGCCCCCTCATTCAAGACGCCTTGCTCTACTTAGAAGCAACCCAAGACGGCCGCCAAACCATCCGAAACCTGAAAATGAACCTATACCGAGTGGAGTGCGATCGCCCCCTCCTAGCCGCCTAAAACACCGATAGAGCGGTCCATGCAACGACATCACCCACACCTGATCCAAACCCCACAGGTGCGAAGCGGCCTGACACCACCCCTGCAAAACCTCCTTGTCTAGGGGGTCTGGGGGAGGGACGCCCGTCCCCCAGTCGGGAGATTTGGAGGGCGGCGCACCTCCAAGCAGGGTCTTTACCAATGCAGCAAACAAAACGCGTCTAAAGTCCAGTACATTAAGGGATGTTTGAAAATTCCCGGCAACCGTTGATTTACATGCGCTACACCCGCAAAAAATCAGCCTTACAAAAACGCCCCGGGAAAACCCGTCTTTTGTATTGAATTGGATTGATGACAATGCCTGATTCCGTTGTTGTAACCGTACCGGGAACCACCTCAAACGTAGGGCCGGGTTTCGATTGTTTAGGTGCTGCACTCACCCTATACAACCGTTTCCAGTTCACCCGAGCGGAATCTGGCTTACAAATTGACGTAACCGGAGCCGAAGCCGATCGCGTCGTACGCGACGAGTCCAACCTGGCCTACAAATCCTTCCTCAAGTTCTTCGACCACATCGGCCAACCCGCACCGGGCTTGCATTTATCCATTGACCTTCAAGTCCCTCTCTCCCGTGGTTTGGGTAGCTCTGCCACAGCTATCGTTGGGGGCTTAGTGGGAGCCAACGCTCTGGCAGGCTCACCCCTGAGCCAGGAGCAGGTGATGGAAATGGCGATCGCCATCGAAGGCCATCCCGACAACATCGTTCCCGCTCTCCTCGGAGGCTGCCGTCTCGCTGCCGAAAGTGAGGGCGAATGGACGATTTGCGAGTTACCCTGTCATCCCGACATTGCATTTGTGTTGGGCGTTCCCGACTTTGAGGTATCTACCGCTGAAGCACGCCGCGTGTTGCCCCAGGAATACAGCCGGGCTGATGCCATTTTTAACATGGCTCACTTGGGTTTGCTGGTACGTGCGTTGGAGACAGGTAATCCTGACTGGCTCCGTAGCGCTTTGAAAGACCGAATTCACCAGCCCTACCGCAAATCGTTGATGCATGGGTTTGATGCAGTGCGGGAGGGAGCGATCGCCGCTGGAGCTTATGAGTTGGTGATTAGCGGGGCTGGGCCTACATTGTTAGCGATCGCTCACCCCTCCCATGGAGAAAAGATTGCCCAGGCGATGCAGGCGGCCTGGACAAGTCAATCTATCCAATCGGAAGTCAAGGTTTTAAAGATAGACCCTACAGGAACGCGTATTGAGACGCCTTAGGAGTTGTAAGAGGTTCTGAGAGGTTAGAAACCCGGTGTTTGTAGAAACATCGGGTTTCTTAGTCCCTGGTTTTGTCGTGGGGGTTAAAACTGCCGTGACCAGTCCTGGAACCAGCGCTCGATTACGACCTTCGTTTGCGTGAAAAATTCAACTGCATGGCGGCCTTGCCCATGTAAGTCTCCAAAGAAGCTATCTTTCCAGCCGCTGAAGGGAAAGAAGGCCATCGGGGCTGCTACTCCAATATTGATACCAATATTTCCAGCCTCGGCTTCGTAGCGGAACTTGCGGGCTGCTGCGCCACTGCTCGTGAAAAGACAGGCCATGTTACCCCAGTGGCCGCTATTGACGAGGGCGATCGCCTCTTCAATCGTCTCCACGTTCAACATCCCCAGTACCGGACCAAAGATCTCTGTTTGAGCGATCAGGCTATCGGGCCTGACGTTTTGTAAAAGTGTGGGCCGTACAAAGCTACCCTGCTCATAGCCGCTTACCTGAGGACTGCGACCGTCGATCAGCACCTTTGCGCCCTCCTCGACGCCCTGAGCAACCAGACTCTCAATTCGCTCCCGACTGGCATGATTGATGACGGGTCCCATTTGTACGCCTTCATCCAACCCAAAACCGACCACGCGGGATTTGGCCCCTTCGGCGATCGCCTCCGTAAATGGCTCTTTCGCTTTACCCACCGTCACCATCAGCGAGGCAGCGAGGCAGCGCTGTCCGGCACAGCCAAAGGCACTATCCAGCGTGATACGAGTCGTCATATCCAGATCCGCATCCGGCAGAATGATGATCGGGTTTTTCGCGCCGCCCTGGCACTGCATCCGCTTCCCATTAGCAGCACCACGACTGTAGACATATTTGGCAACGGGACTCGACCCAACAAAGCTAATAGCCCGAATGGCTGGATGATCTAGAATCGCATCCACCGCTTCCTTCGCACCGTTGACCAGGTTGACGACCCCAGCAGGAAGCCCTGTCTTCTCGATGAGCTGCATCACCTTTTGCAGGGTCAAAGGAACCTTTTCCGAGGGCTTAATGACGTAGGTGTTGCCACAGGCGATCGCATAGGGCAAAAACCAGAAGGGAATCATGCCGGGGAAGTTGAAGGGGGCGATCGCGGCACACACTCCCACAGGTTGACGAATCATCATCTCGTCAATGCCCCGCGCAATGTCCTCCAGCACATCCCCCTGCATCAGCATGGGAACCCCACAGGCAACTTCCACGTTTTCAATCGCCCGCTGCATTTCAGCCCGCGCTTCCCCAAAGGTTTTGCCGCACTCCAACGTAATGGTGCGGGCTAACTCATCCAGGTTCTCTTCCATTAAACCTTTAAGTTTGAAGAGGTATTGCACACGATCGTTAGGAGGCACCCGTCGCCAGGATTTGAACGCCTCGGCAGCAGCGTTGGCGGCGGCATCAACTTCGCTTCCGGGGGAGAGGGGCACTTGCGCCAGAATCTCATTGGTGGCCGGGTTAATGACATCTAATGTCTCCGTCGCGTTGGAGTCACACCAAATGCCATTGATGTAGTTTTGTAATCGTTCTGCCATAGCGATCGCCCACACCCATAAAACGCTTTCCTCAGAATAGCAATGACAGCGTAGTGGCGGAGGCGGGTGCTCTATTTGATCTCCTCAAAAATAGAGAACGCATCGACACAATTAAACAAATGTATTAAAGACAACAATTTGCTTGTTTTCTCTATAGCAGGATGGAAAAACTTGAGGGAAAACGGCATGTCATAGCTGATTAAATTTTGGCCTTGGCAAACGCTTAAACCACCCGTTCAAACATCACCTCAATTCAATGACCTCACGGTAGAAGCATACGGAAGATCGACGATGCGAATTCTGTTGGTCGAGGACGATAACCAACTGTCTGAATCGTTGATGGAAGCCCTGACTGCTCAACGGTACAGTGTGGATTGTGTGCGGGATGGCGAAGCAGCCTGGGAGCAAACGCAGGCCTTTCAATATGATTTGCTCCTGCTCGATGTGACCCTGCCAAAACTGGATGGAATCTTGTTATGCCAGCGGTTGCGCGATCGCGGTAACTTTACCCCTGCGCTCATGCTCACTGCCCGTGACACCAGCCTGGATAAGGTGATGGGCCTGGATGCCGGGGCCGATGCTTATATGGTGAAGCCGTTTAACTTGCAGGAATTACTGGCTCAAATTCGCGCTTTGTTACGGCGGGGGCAATCAGGAATCGCACCTATTCTACGATGGGGCGATTTGTCCCTGGACCCGGCTACCTATGAGGTGATGTATGGGCGATCGCCCATCCACCTGACCCCCAAGGAGTTTGCTCTTTTGGAAGCCCTTCTCCGTTATGGAAAGCGAGTGCTCAGCCCTTCCGCCATGCTGGAGCAGATTTGGACATGGCAGGAATTACCGGAAGAATCCACCATCAAAACCTATATCAAGAACCTGCGGAGCAAACTTAAAGCGGCTGGAGCACCGAAGGATTTGATTGAGACGGTCCATGGCGTTGGTTATCGATTGAAATCATTGGATTTCTATTAGAAAAAATCGCTCTTTTGAAAGCCTGTTTAACTTGATTTCCTGACTGCCAGAAACCCGGTGTTTTTAAAAACACCGGGTTTCTTTGACTTGAACAGGACTTACACATTTGTGTTGTGGGTGGGGTGCGAAGCACCCCACCCACAACACAAATACAATATTGAATTCATTAACTTCTGCTATCTATACCCATGGCCATTCTTACTCTAACGAAAATGCTGTCGCTATAAAGAAATCATGACATTCTCCACGATTTCTTCACCAAATTATCCCTAAAACGTTCACGCCGAATCGATACGCTAATCCATAAATTTCAGGCGGGGAGTATCAAAGTCATACAGATTCGGTCATTCGAAACACCCAGTAAAAATCTGTATCGTTTGATGCATTTCATGAATGAATCCTAGTCTTATTTCGATTATTTGTAAAGGAGAGAACGATGATCATTCACAGACGGCATTTTCTTCAATTGGGCGCAGGAGTCGTGTTGGCGATCGCTGCCCACGGTTGCACTAAACCCGAAGCTGAAACATCCGGAGCCAACACTACAACAGCTGAAGATCCTGGAAAAATTACCATCGGTTTTTGGCCTGTTGCATCAGGTTTGCCGTTATTCGTAGCTGAAAAGAAAGGATACTTTAAAGACGCCGCTTTGAATGTAGAAGTGGCAAAATTTGCTTCTCCTAACCAGGTGGCAGAAGCTCTCATTGCGGGAAGACTTCAAGGCACCGGTAACGGGGTAGCCAGTGGCGTATTAGGGTTATCAGAAATCACCTCGCCTGGCCTTTTCAAAATCATTGCAGCTAATCCTAGCAACGTCGATTACAAGCTAGATCAGGTAATTGTTGCCAAGAATAGTTCCATTCAATCCATCGCTGATTTGAAGGACAAAAAGTTTGCTACGGGTCCAGGAGCGCAGAACTTAGCGATCGCCCAGGCTATCCTCACCGCTGCTGGTGTTACTAACCCCCAGGTGCAACAACTGGAAATTCGTCAACACGTTGCGGCTATCGAAGCAGGCCAAATTGACGCGGCTTATACTCTAGAGCCAACAGGTACCGTAGGCGAGCTAAAAGGTATCACACGCACCTTGGAAAATGGCGTGGTTTCCAAATATATTTTGGGCGACCCCAAGGCTCCCTGGTTTGGAGGTGCGGCGGTTCTCAGTACCCAATTTATTCAGCAATATCCTGAGACAGCCAAGACCTATATTGAAGCCTATCGTCGCGCGGTGAATGACATCAAAACGAACCCGGATGAAGTGCGTCAATATCTGGTTGGTTATACCGCGATCGAAGGGGATTTGGTTGAAAAAGTGCCCATGGTGGATTATCGGATGTACGACGAATTCACGCCTGAAGAAGTGGGTCAATTTCAAAAATTCTTTGACTTCATGACCGAGAAGAAGGTGTTCGAAAAAACAGTTGATGTTAAAGGATTGCTCTATGCAGGCTAACACCAGGTCTTTGGGATGTATAGAGGTGAATGGCTATTCACTCCGGGAGGGCCATCTGGTCTGCCGAGATGAATGGCGAATGGCACCTGCAAATCCACTACGTAGGAACAAATGGCCTTTTGCCCCTACAGAAACTATCTACTCAACAGGTCAACCTTCGCCATTTCACAATTCACCCTTCTCCTAAAACCACCATGGTTTCTGACACACGAATAGAGTCAACGATCGCCCCTCCTGACCATTTCATTTCTGTTCAAGGTCTTTGCAAATCCTTTGCAGGGCAACCCCTGTATCAGGATTTCAATTTAGATTTACCAAATAATCAATTGGTCTCAATTTTTGGGCCCAATGGTTGTGGCAAATCCACTTTAATCAACATGATTAGTGGCTTGATTCCGTGTGATCGCGGCGAAATTCGCATCAATGGTAAACCCATTCGTCGGGCTCGCATCGGTTATGTGTTTCAAAACTATCGCGACTCAATGTTTCCCTGGCTCAGTGCCTACGACAACATTGCCTATCCTCTGCGAACCAAAGGTGTGCCGGAGAAGGAGTGTCGCGATCGCATTGATCGCCTCCTCAGCACCTTTAATATTCGCCTGGATTTGAAGCGTTACCCCTACAGCTTCTCGGGTGGGCAACAACAACTGGTATCCATCCTGCGAGCTTTAGTCGCTGATCCAGAAGTTCTCTTTCTGGACGAGCCCTTCTCGGCTCTGGATTTTGAAACGACGCTATTCGTGCGCGACAAACTGCAAGAAATATTTATGGCGACCTCCATTCCCATGTTGATGGTGGTGCACAACCTGGAGGAGGCCGTGTTCCTGGCGGATACGATTCTGCTATTGAGCAAGCGTCCTACCCATCTCGTGGAAGCGGTTTCCTTCAAGGTTCCTCGTCCCCGTACCCCCGATACTCTCACATCCCCTGAATTTATTGAAGTGAGCCGCCATTGTTTAGATATTTTTCGTCAGGAGATGCGGAAATGACGACATCCCTTCGCTCTAAGCAGCGTGTGCAATCCTTTTCGGTCAAGATGGGCGATCGCCTACTCCCCTTCATCGGCATCTTCGCTCTCTTTGGCCTTTGGTGGCTCATCGCTATCTCCGGCTTCGTCAATCCTGTTCTCTTGCCGACGCCTATCGCGACTCTCACCACCTTAATCGGCGGTATGGTTACGGGCACCATGTTTGGAGATTTTTTAGCAACGGTGCTACGAACCTTCGGCGCATTCCTCATGGCCGCTGCCCTGGGAGTACCCATCGGGGTTGCCCTGGGTAGCTCTGAGAAGCTTTACCGCAGCGTGGAATTTCTCATTGATTTCTTCCGTTCCACGCCTGCCAGTGCGCTCATTCCCATGTTCATTCTGTTCTTTGGGATTAGCGATTTTTCAAAGGTTGTGATCGCTGCTTTCAGCGCATTTCTGCTAATTGTGTTCAACAGTGCTTATGGTGTGTTGAATGCAAAGCAATCCCGCATTCTCGCTGCGAAGGTGATGGGTGCCAACCCCTGGCAAATCTTCAAAGATGTATTACTGATGGAAAGTCTTCCACAAACCTTTATCGGTTTGCGTAGCGGTATCAGTATCGCTCTCGTTATCGTCATCGTTGCTGAAATGTTCATCGGCACCGAGCATGGTTTGGGAAAGCGTATTATTGATGCCCAACAAATTCTCAATGTGAAAGATATGTACGCTTCTATTTTGGTGACAGGTATTCTGGGCTACTTCCTGAATATGCTCTTTCTCCTGCTCGAAAAACGCGTCATCCATTGGAGTGGGAAATAAGCAGCCCAAACATGGTTATGTTGGCCCGCAATTCATTTGTGGGCAGGCCTGAAAAAACGGCTCTTTCAGCTAGCTCTAGGAAACCTGAACGTTATCTGATCGAACTCATATTTTGTATTAAAACCTTGATATTGCTGATGCTTTGCGATCGCAGAATCAAACCTTTGAGTTTTGTTTTGAATAACTTGAGTTCGGGTTAAGGACGTTTTCGAGTGCCGCGCAACGCGCGGCACTCGAAAACGCTCATTTTGGCGTGCACTATGTGCACGCCAAAATGAGCACTTCAGCTTATCCCGAACTGAGGTTGAATAGGT
This sequence comes from Leptolyngbya sp. PL-A3, assembly GCF_039962325.1. NCBI lineage: Bacteria > Bacillati > Cyanobacteriota > Cyanophyceae > Leptolyngbyales > Leptolyngbyaceae > Leptolyngbya > Leptolyngbya sp. PL-A3. The sequence continues at coordinate 18,382 of NZ_JAMPLB010000042.1, read as the reverse complement.
GCAAGATGTATGTTCAATTACTTTTCGGAACTATTACTCGCGTTTACAATATGGCAGCTTGGAGTTGAAAAATAGTGTAGTTGGGAGGTGGTCGCAACCCTATGGTACAGCGGGAAGAATCCAACATTTTACACAGCCTTGAACTACCAGAAGCCGAAGGTTTTCCAGAGTTATCGGCAACAAGTTCTGAATTAATCTACAAATTGCATGACAGACCCCCGTTGCTGGAGTCAATTTTTGTTGCTATTCAGCATGTTTTAGCCGCCTTTGTTGGGATTGTGACGCCACCTCTGATCATTAGCACTAGCCTGGGGCTAGATCCTACAAACACCAGTTTTATTGTCAGCATGTCACTTTTGGCCTCTGGTATTTGCACCTTTATTCAATGCAAAACGTTTGGGCCTGTTGGCTCAGGACTGCTCAGTTTGCAGGGGACTAGCTTTGCATTTCTCGGTGCCATTTTGGGCGTAGCTGGTACTGCGATTGATGCCGGAAGAACCCCCCAACAAGCTTTAGCATTAATTTTTGGCGTTCAACCCGCCATTATCAAAAATATGTTTGGTTCTGCTACCTCAACAGGTGGTTTGACGGCCATCTTGCTCAGCTGGCTGCTACCTCAAGCTCCGCAAGCGGCTAATTCCATGCCACCAGTAGACTCGGAATCGTTGTAGCAAATTAACGTGAAACTGCCCGTCATGAGAGCGGTAGTGTGTACGCGCCACCTCTCTCATTTCGTTAGGCCAAAAGGAGTGGCGCAACACCCTGCCTCACTCTTTTTGGCCTGATGAAATTGACTATGAGTAAGCGTTTATTCCAGCGGTAATGTTACTGCTACCGTCGTCCCTTCGCCTTCCCGGCTGTGGATCGCCCATTGTCCCCGATGTAACTCCACACAGGTCTTCACGATCGCCAATCCCAAGCCCGTCCCCGTCACATTCCCTACATTGCTGCCACGGTAAAAGGTTTCTGCAATTCGTGATTGGTCTTGTACTGGAATACCAATGCCGCGATCGCTCACCTCAAACATTACCACCCGGCCATCCGAAGTTAGGGTGAATTGAATGGGGGCATCAGAGGGGGAATATTTGGATGCATTGGAAAGTAGATTGGTGAGGAGCGATCGCAACAACCCTCGATCCAAAAATGCTTTCACCGATCCACTACTCTGCCACTGGATGGTCTGAGGGACATCCGATTGCATCTCTTCAAGCAATTGTTGGCAAAACTCATGGACATCCAAGAGTTCAGGGCGAAACTCCAGGCGGCCTACTTCAGCGCGGGTTAGTAACAGGAGATCGGTGATCTGCTGACCCATCCGCTTTGCCGCTGAGTAGATGCGTTGAGTATTGGCCTGCTTCTGTTCCTCCGATAACGTGCGCTGATTGAGTTGAAGCGATTCACTCGATAACAGGATTGTACTCAGCGGTGTGCGCAGCTCATGGGAGGCCATGGAGAAAAAGCGAGATTTTAAGTCATTGAGGCTGCGGGTTTGCTCCAGTTCGCGGTTAAGGCGATGGAGGAAGAGGACCAGCCCACTGGTAAGGAGCAGGCCGCTGATGAGAGTGGCGATCGCTCCATACTCCCGCTCCAGGGGATAAGTCGTTGCCGGGGAAAACACAATCTGCCATTTCCGTTCACCCACGGCTAATGTTTGGCTACAGTTCGTTACCCACGGGCAGAGGGAGTCGTACAGTCCATCGGATGGAGCTGTTCTATCTACCGTGACAACTTGTTGGAGCGCTGCTTCATATCGGCCTAAAAACTGCTCTGTCGGAGCTGCGTTTTGGTCATAAATCGAGAAATCGATGTCATATTGCAACTCCTGAAGCGCTTCTTCCACCACGTCAGATACGCGAAATACCCCAAGCAAGAAGCTGCTGAGATTCCGTTGTTGCAGCGTATCAGAGGTTGGAATACCATTCTCTCGGTATAGCGGTAGAAAGACCAGAAACCCAAACTGGTCACGGGTTTCCTGGACTAAACGAATACGGCCCGTGGCTGTGATTTTACCGGCATCTCTGGCCTGAGCGATCGCCATCCCCCGTGTTGCATCCGAATTCAGGTCATACCCTAGGGCTGACTCGTTGCCCGCTAAAGGTTCCAGGTAGGTAACAGGGATGTAGTAGGGGCGATCGCTTGCCCGCATTAACGATCCATCACTGCCCAGTTCTGTAATCTGGAACCCTGAAAACCCACTTGCCTGTAAGTTTCGTTCATAGGTGGGTCGTTCTGTTAGGGTTACGATGGGTGCCCATTCAAGAGCCTGGATACCGGAGTAGATTTGCAGCGATCGCCCCGCAAACTCAGCAAACTCCTGCCGATCCACCTCCTGGCTGGCACCATAAAAATCCCCCAAAAACGCCAGCATATCCGTATAGCGATTCACGCTCCGCTGAAGCGCCGTTCCCAAATTCTCAATTTGCCGCTGAAACTGTAATTGCCGCCGCGATGCTTCCCACTGGTTGACCAGCGTTGCAGCGAATATCGACAACCCCACACCCAAAAACAGCGTTAAAGCCACAGTAATGCGATAGTGCGGGAAGGTTTTAATCATTTTAGAAAGAAGGCAGAGAGCAGAAGGAAAAACAAAGGAATTAGGAAAAATTAGTCTGAATAGATGTAAGCCAATTTACCCGATCGGGTGAACCGATCTATTGAGATTAATCAGAGGAGGTAGCAATGGGAACAACATCCTAAACTGCGGTCATAGGGTTTAGTTCCTGTTAGGCAGCCGTCCCCAAATCAATTCTTATATCTCTCGTGGCAATCGCCCCTATCGTTCCTGGGATGATGGCGATCGCAATGAATAAGTCAACACGAATGAAGGATCAACAATTTGTACGGCTCCAATCCCAATTTGGTAAGGGTATTTCATATGCTCATCCAGCCAGAAACGACTCATAGCACTCCATATATATCCATTACCATGCTGCGTTTATGTTGATTCAACCGTGTTTTACCTGGTGCTGTGTTGTTGGATTGATGGTGATTGCTACGCTCGGTGGATGCAACAATCTGGCCCCCGCATCTACGCCTGAGAATTCCCAAACCAATGAAGTTTTCCATTCTCAAGAGCTGGAGCCTGTGGCAACCCCCGCAGAACAGCATCCCACCATGGAAAGGGCACAGCAATTTTGGCAACAGCAGCAGTATTTAGCCTGTATTAGTGATGTAAAAGGGACACTGCGCGATCGCCAGGTTGATTGGAATACACCTGAATGGAATGCATATCAGGAGCTTGTGCAACAAGCCGAGCAATTACTGAATCAGTGCTGGAGAGGGCGGGCTGCACAGCTAGCAGCGTCTGGAAATTATCAGGAAGCTATTTTGGCGATCGGTAGAACGTGCGGCTGGCTTGGGGTTAATGCATCTGTCGCACACGTAGAACCGGCCATCCAAGAATGGGTGACAGCCCTCAACTTAACAGGTGAGTGGTGGATGTGCGGCTTTATGGGAAAACCTTATCTCGCTACGGCACCAGATACGACTTTTGTTTACAGTAATGCCTGCAATGGCAACGATGCGCACTGCTTTTGTCAAAAAATTCATAATTAAGGAGCAATAGGATGATGGCAACCATTCAATATCAAACAAAAGTACGGCGTGGCATCAAACTCATTGCAGCGGTCAATGGAATAGCTGCTATTTTACATCTCATTTTTTGGATTCTGATCTTCTTCCTTCTTCCACAACCTTCGGCCCTGAATGTAAGTGCAGAAAAGGTTGATCTAATGGTGACCTACGGGTTAGGGGCCGCCGATCTACTCTGGGCAGTTCCTACACTGGCGATCGGTTCATTCTGGCTTCGCAGACAAATGCTAATGGGCTGGTTAGCAGCACAAATGGCGAATATTCTCTACTGTTACTCGTTTACCTTTATCCTGGTACGCGACTTAGGTGCCCAATCTATTCGGCCTGGAACCTTGCTATTTTTGCCCTTTGCTTTGTTCTCGCTGTGGGCTGCCTGGTATTTATGGCAGGTGCGAGCAGCTTTTTGGAATCCTAGACCCATGCAGAGTAATAAAAGGCTGCGCTGATTTCTGGAATGTTTTTGAATGTGAAACCGAAGATTTCACATTCAAAAACATTCCGTGGCCTCCCGGTTCAACGTTCTGGATTACCAGATGAATTTTCAGGGTGCTTTGGCGATCGCCAAAGCACCCTGAAATGGACTCGTTACAACTGACCTTCTTCCTGAAGAATCTTGTCTTTGGACTCACCCCAGTAGGCGCTAATTGTCCATTCTTCTTCGTTGCCTTTCACTTCCTTTGCCCAGCGATAAATAACAGAGTTGGGGTCAACACCTACTTCCAGGAGTTTGGCCCCCATGTAATATTCCATCTGTTCACGCTTTTGCTCTTTGTAGGCTTCAGAGCGGAATTTTTCGACTTTACGAGTGAGATGAGCCTGAGTATGTTGTGCCATTCTAGAACTAGTGATTGATAGACAGAGCTTCTAGTCTAATATGACATTCTGTTAATTAATACGGAGCGATGAGGCACTAATCGCCCCCCGACTCCATTAATAGAATGAATTGATTTTAGGTTTAGCAAGTGAGCGTAATTAAACACAAACCAAGAATCTGTGTCGACCATGAAGCGGGCGGCATAGCTTTTAGGTTTGTGTTTAGTTGAGCTACGTAACGTCAGTTTGGGATAAGCCGAACCGCCCATTATTGCGTGCGCGACGCGCACGCAATAATGGGCTTTTTCGAGTGCCGCGCGAAGCGCGGCACTCGAAAAAGCCCTTAACCCGAACTGAGGTTACGTATGACAAGGTCAGCCAAAATCAAAAGAAGTTGAGATTAGGATTCAACCCGATAACCTAGATCAGATAGATACAAGCGAGATTGCCGCCATTTGGGACGCACTTTAACAAACAATTCCAGATAGACCTTGCCCATAATGAGCTTCTGGATTTGTTCACGGGCTGCACTACCAATTTCACGAATCATGGCACCATTTTTGCCGATCAAAATTCCCTTTTGAGAATCTCGTTCGACGTGAATGCTCGCTTGAACTTCGGTAATGTTGGCTTTTTCGTTCACCTTCTCAATGGCGATCGCCACCGAATGCGGTACTTCTTCCCGCGTCAACCGCAGAATTTGCTCCCGAATCAGTTCTCCCATAATGAAGCGCTCGGGCTGGTCAGTTACCAAATCCGGGGGATAGTAGTAAGGCCCAGGGTCGAGCCGTTCAATCAAACGAGCCTGTAGGCTATCTAATCCTTCTCCGGTAAGAGCTGAGAACTTGACGGCTTCCCAGCCTTGCTCGGCGGCTAACGCCTGATAACTTTCGTCGATGGTAGGGCGATCGCCCGGCTGCACATCAGCCTTATTGATACCCAATATCACAGGGGTCTGGGTGTTACTGAGCAGAGATGCGACGTAGCGATCGCCCCCACCAGCCTCTGCCGTTCCATCCACGACAAACAAGAGCACATCAACGGAGTCGATAGCAATTCGTGCATTTTGCACCAGAACGCGGCCCAACTCGTGATGGGGCTTATGGATACCCGGAGTATCTACAAAAATGATTTGTGCTTGAGAAGTCGTGAGTATTCCCCGTAGACGATTGCGAGTCGTCTGGGCAATGGGGGAAGTAATGGCGACCTTCTGCCCCACCAGCTCGTTCATCAGAGTCGATTTGCCCACATTGGGACGGCCCACAATGCCCACAAAGCCCGACCGAAAATTGGGTGGGGCAAGGGGAATCAGCGGTAAATCTAGGGGCACTCCGGGCAAACCATCGGACGCAGCCGATTGCATTTCATCCATCAGAAAAAATCAAATATGCCTTGTTCAGTGTTGCATCTCTAGGGTCACACTGGGTTCCACCTCGGGCAGATTTTCATGGGTGGAGTTGAGCCACTGGCAAATCTGCTGAAGTTGATCTGAAGTGCCACAGAGCAGCAGGTGGTCGCCGCCTAAGATGTCAGTCCGGCCATCAGGGAAACGGACAAATTTACCATCGCGTCGAATGACCTGAATTTGTACGCCATAGGTTGAGCTAATAGCCAAATCCCCCAGGTTTTTGCCCGCCGCTGGGCTAACCATGGGCACTCGTACCCATTGACAGGATAAATCCTTAGTCGGTACAGGGGCTTCTCCTGTAGCCAGGTTCTCGAAGGCGTGGATTTCATCGGGGTCACCGACAATAAGTAGGCGATCGCCCTTCTGCATCACCGTGCTGCCTTCAGGGTAGTCCACCATCTCCCCAGCTTCCCGGTGAATCGCCATCAGAGTAACCCCCGTGATCCGGCGCAGATCAGCCTCCTCCAAACTCAACCCTTGCAATGGTGAGTTTTCTGGCAGGGTATACCAACGGTTGTTCATTTCTTGGGCGGCTTCGCGCAGGTCGCGGGAGAGTTCCTCTTGCGATCGCTCCGGACGCAGTTCCAGATAATGACTGTTACGGATAGCGGTCATGTCTTGCGCGACGTCCGTTACCGCAAGACCTGTCCCCACCAGCAGGTGACTGGACAACTCAATGCTGGCCTCGAACTCAGGTTGAACCACTTCCTTCGCCCCAAGCTGGTAAAGCAACTCAATATCTTTATCCTGAGCGGCTCGCACCACGACATCCAGTTCGGGGGCGAGTTCCAGAGAGCGCTTCAGGCAGAGGCGAGTGTTCATTGGGTCAGGCAGGGCGATCGCCATCCCCCGTGCCTGATCAACACCCGCCGCCGCCAGCACATGCAGACTGGCAGCGTTTCCATAGATATAAGGTATGCCCTCATCCCGGAGCTTCTGGATGGTCTGCTCAGATTGATCAACCACCACCACGGGATACTCGTGATCGCGCAGTAGTTGCACAATATTGCGCCCTACTGTGCCATAGCCGCAGACAACGACATGATTCTTCTCCGGCATCGCTGTGGAAATTTCCAGGGGTTGGTCGGAGCCCTCCAACCATTGGTTGAGTAAGGGAACTGTTTCAGCCCAGGCAAAAAGCCGAGGGATCAGGCGCAGAACAAACGGCGTCAGCAATAAGGTAACTGCTGTGGTTCCCAAAATTAACAGATAAGCCTGTCGAGAAACCAGGCCCAGGGTTTGCCCCTGACTCGCCAGAACAAAGGAAAATTCCCCAATTTGAGCCAGACCCAAACCGGCAATTAACGCAGTTTTAAGGGGATAGCCAAAAATTCGTACCAGGGGCGTAATAATAAGAAACTTGCCCAGAAAGGTTAATCCCACCAATCCTAGAATCAGTTCCAGATTATTCCAGATAAACCCTGGGTCGATCAGCATCCCGATCGCCGCAAAGAATAGACTGGCGAAAATATCTCGAATCGGTTCGACGTAGGTGAGGGTCTGGTCAGCGTATTCCACCTCCGAGATCATCAGACCCGCGATAAAAGCTCCCATTTCGATCGAGAGGCCAAGGGATTCCGTCAGAAGCGCAATGCCCAGACACAGGGCGACGACCCCCAGCAGGAACAACTCGCGGCTCTCAGTTCGGGCCAGCAGCCGCAGCAGCCCTGGGATGAGCCAGATGCTGGCAGCGATCGCCCCCAACGCCAGTAATCCGGTCTTAGCAAGTGCCCATCCAATGGCAATCCCAATTTCCTCGGATGGCTTGTCCAGGGCGGGCAAAATTGCCAACATCAACCCCAGCGCCAAATCCTGAATTACCAGGATGCCCAACATGACCCGCCCGTGGGCCGTTTCCGTTTCACTTCGCTCCATTAGCGATTTCAGTACCACCGCCGTGGAGGAGAGTGAAAGGATGGCTCCCAGGAAAATCCCCTGAGTTGGAGACGTGACCCACCCCATGACCACGGAAACCAGGGCCGTCAAAAGAATTGTCAGGGCGATTTGCAGGCCACCGCCCCCCAAACTAATTTTCTTAACCTTACTTAGTTCAGAGAAGGAGAACTCAACCCCCAGGGCAAAGAGCAGGAATGCTGCTCCAAACTGGGCGAGGGTTTCCACCTGAATCAGTTCCTTCACCAGCCCTAACCCGGCAGGCCCAACGAGAGCTCCACCGACCAGGTAACCTAGCAAAACCGGCTGTCGTAGAAGTGCTGCCAGAAGCCCTCCTACTGCCGCTGCTGAAAAAACAATGACTAAATCAACGATTAATCGAAAATCTTCTGGCATGTAAGGCGGGTCGTAATGGTGTTTTTAATTAAAGAGTTATAAGAAATGTTCACAATTTCTCATTTTTAAAGCATAGCGGGTTTGAACGGTCCCAACCGTGTCAGCGATCGCAGGTTTAAAGAGTTTTTAGCTTTGAAGTGGCTCGTGCTGTGGCAATTGGCGTTAAGTGTCCACCCCACTTCTCAAAGCACTCTATATATGGTGGTCTTTGAGGAGTTGGATCGAAAATTGCCGTTCGGCCTCCCAGCCCATTGCTGAGAGGTGACCCAATCAATACTCCACAAAATTAAGACTTTAAATTGTCCTCCCCAAGGAGGAGACGACCGGATTGGCCAAAACATGCTACCTTTCTGGTCAATCACTCCAAGCACCCTATCATTCTCTATGCGCAACACGGTTATTCCTCAAGGCAGGCATTGGCAGGCTATCCGGAAGTATCTAGGCAAACGGTTTTGGTGGCTGGGCGTTCTGGTGGGAGCGATCGCCCTCCTTACCGCAACCGTCACACCCGCTCAAACCTCGGACGTAATCATTCGCCCCACCAGCCCCCAACTGGGGGACACCATCTCGGTCATTCTGCAAACCAATGACGGAACTGCACCAACGATCGCCTATGACGGGGCTTCCTACTCCAGCTTCCCTGTAGGCTCTAATCGTTATCGGGCGTTACTCCCGACTACTCCGCTCGATCGTCCTGGGCGCAAAGTAATTCAGTTCACCCTGAATGGGGAACCACGGAGTTTTGCCGTAGAGTTGCGTAATCGCCGCTTCCCTACCCAGAGCATTCGTGTCGGCGGTGGCACCAGCACGGAGGCCACAGATTATGAACTCAACCGCTTACGGGAATTCCGGGAAGCTGTCTCTCCCCAAAAATTCTGGAGTGGCCCCTTTGCCCGTCCTGCTGACGGTCGTGTCTCCTCAGAATATGGTATCCGCCGTTATTACAACGGTGAGTTTGCCCAAGACTACTACCACAAAGGGGTGGATTACGCTGGCGGCACAGGCTCCCCAATCTACGCTCCTGCGGCAGGGCGTGTGATGGTTGTGGGGCGAGTTGCAGATGGTTTTCGGGTGAATGGCAATACGATCGCGGTAGACCATGGGCAGGGAGTCGGCAGCGTCTTCATCCACCTCAGCCGGATCGATGTGCAAGAGGGTGATATGGTGCAGCCCGGCCAACGCATCGGTGCGATTGGCGCAACTGGCCTCGCTACCGGGCCCAACTTACATTGGGGGCTTTATGTTAATGGCAAATCTGTCGACCCCGTGCCATGGCGTCAGGGTGGGTTTGAATAGCAGATAACCCAGAAGCAATCTATCTATCGGAGGAGTGAATATAAAATTCCTGCTCTAATCTGGTTGTATTACCTAACGATTGGGAAAACTAAGTCCGTAGGGATGCAGACATCACCTTGTTCTGACCTGCTGTGGAGCTGTAGAGGCATATGAGTATCGAAAAAATTGTGGAACAGGCCCTTCAGGATGGTTACCTGACCCCAGCAATGGAAGCGGAAGTCGGACGCATCTGTGATACGGCTTCGGAGTTATCCATCGAAGAGTACATGGCCCTCGATCGTCTGATGGGTGCGCTACTCACTGGAGAAGTAGTGGCTGTCCCACGCAAGCAGTTTATTAACGTGATGGAAGAACTGGTGCTGACTGAGGCGATCGCCCGAGTCGCTGAAATTGAAGCGACGAGTGACTGCACCCTCGATTTAGGTGACATCGCTGCCTACGCTCTGAACCGTCTTCCTCCCCTCTATGCCACCACGGAGGAAGGGGCCGACTATCAACGTGGTCGAGCCAAAGAAGAACTCAGCCCCATCATCGCGCAGCAGGTGAGTGAGGCGATCGCCCGCAGCCTGGATAAACCCGAATTCTTTCCCGAACGGCAGGTCTTGGGTAAGAATACGAGCGACGAGGTGCTCAGTCAGGTCAGCACGCTATTGCAAGCCTACGCTCCCAAGTTTGAAGCCCAAGTGAAATAAAGCTCTCCTCTGGTTAGGAGATTTCTGAGAAACAATATCCCCATTATTTGGAAAAAAGGCGCGGCGAAGCCGCGCCTTTTTTCCAAATAATGGGGAAGTTCTTATCTGGAAATCTCCTTAAACCCTTGACCGATAGGTTGAGAGTTTCGTGGATGCAGACGGTTGGATGATAATTCATCCAACCGTTTTTGTTGATTGCTATGTGGCAGACTGCTAGAGCTTGCTTTAAAGGTTGTGTTTTTTCGTGTATGAAACGCACGAAAAAACACAACTTCCTACGAGCTTTAAAACACGTTTTGGTACTCGACGGCTTAGGTTTGCCTCTGTTTGAAGATGAGTGGGTCTTCGCCGCTTAGTGTTAGGGACCTTGTATTAACCTCAGTTCGGGTTAAGGGCTGTTTCGAGTGCCGCGCTTCGCGCGGCACTCGAAACAGCCCATTATTGCGTGCGCGTCGCGCACGCAATAATGGGCTGTTCGGCTTATCCCGAACTGACGTTGTATTAGGGATCTTGCTGCTGAATCTGATCGGCTCGCTGTTGCTCAGTTTGCTGGGCCTGATTGAGCTTGTCAGTAGCACGATTAATGGTATCAACCGCTTGTTGTGGTTGTGCTGCAGGCTGTTTTGCGACATTCTTGAACGTACTGAATACCAGAACCCCAACCCCAACAGCGGCGACGACGGCTATAAGTTTGCCCATGGTTCTGCCTCATGTGAAATTTCACCCTTAGCGTACCCGAGAGGAACGAGTTACCCTGCTTATTTATGGTTTTACGCGATCGAATTTAGCCAGAAGGGATGGGGTGGAGCAACGCTCCACCCCATCCCTTGTTTGTTGTGTTTGGCAAAATTTTGATCAGCTTGTTTAGCCTGCAAGGGCTTCACCAACCCACTGCTTTAGCGTGGGGACAACATCTTCTAGAGCAACCTCCTGCGATTCCTTTGTCGCCCGTTTGACCACTTCGACCTTGCCCTGTTTGAGCGATCGCCCGGTCACAATCCGGAAGGGAATGCCCACGAGCTCGGAGTCCTTGAACTTCACCCCGGCACGCTCATCGCGATCATCCAGTAAGGTTTCGACTCCGGCAGCATTGAGATCGGTATAAAGCTTCTCGGCAGCAGCCATCTGGTCGGCGTCGTTAATGTTAGGAACAACGACAATCGCGTGATAAGGGGCGATCGCGACGGGCCAAATAATGCCATCTGCATCATGGTTTTGTTCTACAGCAGCCTGAGCTAAGCGGGACACACCCACCCCGTAACAGCCCATGATCAGGGGCATCTCTTCCCCTTGCTCGTTGGTATAAGTTGCCCCCAGTGCTTTCGAGTATTTAGTGCCTAGCTGGAAAATGTGACCTACCTCAATGCCACGGGCACTTTGAAGGGTTTGGTTGGGATCATGAACGGCGCGATCGCCCGCCTTAGCGGTGCGCACATCCACCACCAATTCGGGTAAGGGATACTGTACCCCCCAGTTTGCTCCTACAACGTGGTGCCCCGAATCATTAGAACCCGTCACGAAATTCTTCAGATCCACAGCCGTTTTGTCCACCATCCGCAAGAATTTGGGATAGATTTTTTCGGCCTTGGCAATGTGGTCATCCGGCAGCCCAGGATCGATGTATCCCAGAGGAAGAGGCTTCGCAGCCCACTTCGCTTGGGCGTCCTCGTCGGGGACCGTCAGGGCTAGCAGTGCGTTGCCGCCAAACTGCCCGGCCACTTTCACCAGTTCATTGGTAATCTTGACATCATTAACATCCTGATCACCGCGAATACTCACGAGTACCAGCACTGTCATGCCGCTGTCGTACACAGCCTGATACAGCACATTCTTGACGATTTGGGTGGGCGAACACTTCAGGAATTCAGCCAGGCTTGCAATCGTAGGCGTATTCGGCGTCTCTAATTTCTCAAAGGTGTCGAAGCTAGAGGGTACAGCATCGGGAGGCAGAGACACCGCTTTTTCTGTATTAGCCGAGTAGTTTCCGTCCTCGGTGTACAGCACCTCGTCTTCTCCGGCATCCGCCAGCACCATAAACTCTTGAGAACCGGAGCCACCGATCGCCCCAGAATCTGCCTCTACGGGTAGGAACCGCAGACCGCAACGCCGAAACATGTTGCGGTAGGCCACATCCATGTCTGCGTAGGTCTGCTTCAGGCTGGCTTCATCGGTGTGGAAGGAGTAGCCGTCCTTCATGATGAATTCGCGGCCTCGCATCAGCCCAAAGCGTGGCCGAATCTCATCCCGGAATTTCGTCTGAATTTGATACAGGTGTTGGGGAAGTTGGCGATAGGAGCGAATCATATCGCGGGCGATCGCTGTAATCACTTCCTCATGGGTCGGCCCCAAAGCCACTTCGCGTTTTTGCCGATCTGTCAGGGCAAACATAATGCCCTCGGCTTTGGTGTAGGTATCCCAACGGCCCGACTCCTGCCACAGTTCTGAGGGCTGCATCTGCGGCAGCAGACACTCCTGTGCCCCAGTAGCATTCATCTCTTCCCGCACGATCTGCGATACCTTCTGTAAAACTCGCCACATCCACGGCAGGTAGGCATAGATCCCACTAGAAATGCGCCGAATATAGCCTGCCCGCAGCAACAGCTTATGGCTGGGAATTTCCGCCTCAGCCGGATCTTCCCGTAGGGTGACAAAAAGCATTTGCGACAGTCGCATGACCAGGGATTCCTTTGATATGCCAATTCGTATCTCAGTCTAGAGCATCTGGGGGAAAGTCATGCGCCTGGGTATTTGAGGAGCAGCGCTTCCCTAGACGACCGACTCCATGGATTCGCTCGCTGGATCTTGCCCACGTCCAGCCGCCGGCAATTCCAGGATGGGCAGGGCAATTTCGACACAGGTACCCATCTGCAACCCTTCGCTGTAAAGGCTGATGGTGCCTCCCATGCGTTCAATCAAGCTGCGAGAGATCGCCAGGCCCAGGCCCGTTCCTTCAAATTTGCGGGTAGTTGAGCCGTCAGCCATGACAAAGGGACGGAACAGTTTCTGTTGTTGATCAGGGGCAATGCCAATCCCAGTGTCCTTAACGGTAATGATGATGAAGGGCTGTTCTACTCCATCGGATTTTTCAGTTATGAGATCGGGTGACGGGGTTGGAATGCGAGGCTCAAGGTGAGTGGTAATAGTGATGTGCCCGGTATCTGTGAACTTGATTGCATTGGCAACAACGTTGAGCACCACTTGCTTCAAACGGCCGGCATCGGCCCGTACCAGAATCGGTTGGTTCAGATCAGGAGCCTGAAGGGTCAGATGTTTGCGTTGTAACTCAACCTGCTCTATCTCAATAACCTCGCTCAAAATTTGACAGACATTGACATTCTCCAGGTAGAGACGGATGCTGCCAGCCTCAATACTTCGGATGTCCAGCAGGTCGTTAATGACTTTGAGCAAGTGTAGGGCGGCTTTTTCGGCCTGCCGTAGAAGTTCTCGTTCTTCATCTGGGCTATCACAGTAGCCATCTGCGACCAGTTGTAGACAGCCAATAATGGCGTTGAGTGGCGTCCGTAATTCATGGGACGTGGTAGCCAGAAATTCGCTCTTGAGCTGGTTGGCGGCTTCTGCCGTTTGCCAGGCGGTTTCAAGCTCTGTAGCGCGCTCTTCTAGCCGTTCCACCATGTCATTCAACACGTCGGCCAGTTGATTTAACTCCTGAACACCGAGTTGGTGAGGTGGGGCAGGTTCGGGTGCTCCCATCTGAATTTGACGGGCATAATCCCCCAATTTTTCAATGGGGCGGGCTAATCCCCGTGCTGTGTAGATGCTGGCAAATAGATTGGCTAGCACCAAACCGATGGTGAGGATGGCAAGGGTTTGCGTGATGGAATTGAGAGAATAAAGCGCATCCTCCAGCCGTGTAACGGAGAGCACCGTCCACGTTTGACTTTCGCTGGGGCTAACCATAATAGAAACCGGGCTGGCCCCCACTAACCATTGGGAGCGATCGCCCATCATCTCCACCAGGGGTTCCGTTCCGGGTGAAGAGTGAATATTTTGAATGTTTTTGAGGAGAGCCTGGTAATTGCGATCCCCCATTTCCAGGGCATGGTGTCCGGCCCAGTTTTTGAGGGGGTGGGCCAGAATGGTGCCTTTTTGATCCAGCACAATAGTGTACCCCAGGGGATTGGTGTACTGCTCGGCTTGCAGCGCGGTCTGCCCACTGAGCATATACATCAGCTTGCCGCTAGAATCGTACACCGGTACGCTGACGACCACCTCCAGAGAACGCTTTGCATCGGGCGGATCAGGGAAGCGGGACGCGGCACGGACGACCGCTAGAGAATAGGGGGAAGATCCAAGCGGTTGTTGAATGCCCCAGGGTTCAGGCGGGGTTGTAGTAATGGGTTGGGCTCCACAGGTCGTTTCGACTAATTCCTGGGTACTTAGGTCCATTAATTGCAGACAGATCAGCGAGGGAAATTGCTGCAACAGCGATAGCAAGTAAGCCTGAGCAATCTGGGGATGGCTACTTTGCACAGTTTGGGTTTGGCTGGCGATCGCCAGTTGGGTTTTAACGGCTTCCAGGTCGGCCCGGATGCCGTCGGCTCGCCGAATTGCCCGCTCCGTCAGGTGCAGGTGAGCAGTTTCCAGGAGCGTAGCCCGAGTTTTGCGGTAGGTCACTCCCATTCCCAATAGCAAAATTGGGATGCTGAAAACCAGCAACCGCATCAGGAGGAACCGACGGAAAGAAGGCTGATCCGCCATTTTTTAGTCCTGCCAATCCAAATGGATCTGTAGAAGCTAATTTAACTCACCCTTGAACAGCGCCTCATTTGGGAGGGCCGTGCAAACCCTGATATTAACTCTGGCAACACCAGAATCTTTATGTCCAAGGGGTTGAACTTACCGAATCTTTATTTCTAAAAAAGGAAAATCAGCCAGCGTTTATTTTTTCTTAATTATCTTAACGTCAGGGTGGGATAAGTAGAAGTGTCGATTTTTGCACTTCGCTCTCTCCCTATATACCTACTTCTCAATCCAAAGATGGATCTCATGTTTTAGGTAGAGGTCATGTTTCAAACCTGTGGATGGGGTGAAAAGGGTACGAAGTGCCCCTTTCACCCCATCCACAGGCCTAGAACACTATTTAACCTGAGTTCGGGTTAAGGGCGTTTTCGAGTGCCGTGCAACGCGCGGCACTCGAAAACGCTCATTTTGGCGTGCGCAAAGCGCACGCCAAAATGAGCACTTCAGCTTATCCCGAACTGAGGTTATTTAGGTAGAGTCTGGAACAGGACACCCATCTTCAGATTGAATGGGTATTGGGTATAACCACAAGAGCGCTGCCTATATGAATCCTGGCTCTAGACCTTACATAACCCTGGTGCTGGCCATGAGCGCAGATGGCAAGATTGCGGATCGGGGGCGATCGCCGGCGCGTTTTGGCTCGGAGGCCGATCGTGCCCATTTGGAACAATGCATTGCTGAAGCTGACGGGGTTATGTTTGGGGCGGGTACTGTAC
Organism: Leptolyngbya sp. PL-A3; assembly: GCF_039962325.1. Classification (NCBI taxonomy): domain Bacteria; kingdom Bacillati; phylum Cyanobacteriota; class Cyanophyceae; order Leptolyngbyales; family Leptolyngbyaceae; genus Leptolyngbya; species Leptolyngbya sp. PL-A3. The sequence goes on along the minus strand of NZ_JAMPLB010000042.1, from coordinate 2,816 downwards.
GAGCCTATGGTACGACGCTTCCCGTGCGGAATCCGGTGCTGCTGGAGCAACGCCAGCAACGCCAGCTCTCGCCACAGCCTGTTCACATCGTTTGCTCACGGTCAGGGCAGTTAGATCCAGGGCTACGATTTTTTCAGCAACCTGTTCCCCGATGGCTCTTAACGACTCCAATAGGTGCTACCTCCTGGGCTGAGGGTGACGCCTTTGAACACATTTTGACGGTGCCTGAACAGGATGGACGTTTGAATTGGACGATCGCCCTCCCCAATCTTCGGGATGCAGGGCTACATCGTCTTGTTTTAGGGGGTGGTGGTGAACTGGTAGCGGCTTTGTTGGCGGTGGATGCGATTGATGAACTATGGCTGACCGTTTGCCCGTTGTTACTTGGAGGAACCCAGGCCCCCAGCCCAGTGGATGGAGCGGGTTTTCCGGCAGCCCTGGCTCCTCGGCTGGAGCTGATCTCCAGTGAGGCGATCGGCCAGGAAGTTTTTTTACATTACCGCCTGCGAAGAGAGTAGGCTTCCGTTTCTGGTAGAGTATGCAATCCTTCAACAAAAACGGGGATGAGTTTTGGGTTGTCTCAACCCGATGGGTACGTTACGCTGACGCTAAGATCTTCAAATGTCTTTACATCTGGCTTCCTGCTTCGTCTCCCATGCACCGACCCCGCACTCGCTACACAGCCCGCTGGATTCATCAAGTTTCTGAAATTCCGAAAGCTGAGTGGGATGCCCTGGCGGTTCCGCTACCCACGCCCTTTTTCGAATGGGAGTGGCTGCATAATCTAGAGGCGTCAGGAAGTGCAACAGCCAAAGCCGGATGGTTGCCCAACCACCTGACGCTATGGCGCGATCGCAGTCTTATTGCCATCGCCCCCTTTTATATCAAAGGCCACAGCTATGGTGAGTTTGTGTTTGACCACCAGTGGGCCGAACTCGCTCAGCGGTTAGGAATTCAGTACTACCCGAAGTTGTTGGGTATGTCGCCCTTCACTCCTGCTGAGGGCTATCGCTTTCTCATTGCCCCCGGTGAGGATGAGGATGCGATCGTCGAGCAATTGATTAACGAAATCGACCATTTCTGTGGGCAGAACAAAATTTCTGGCTGCAACCTGCTTTATGTGGATCCAACCTGGCAACCCGTGCTAGAGCGTCATGGGTTCAGTGCCTGGATGCACCACAGCTTTATCTGGCAAAACCAGGGTTTTCAGACTTTCGACGACTATTTAGGGTCATTTAATGCCAACCAGCGGCGCAATATCAAGCGAGAGCGCAAAGCCGTCAGCAGTGCGGGGCTAAGCCTCAAACCAATCACGGGCGATGCCATTTCAAAAACCTTGTGTACGCAGATGTACGCCTTTTACAGCGACACCTGCGACAAATTTGGCTGGTGGGGAAGCAAATACCTGACCCGTCGCTTTTTTGAAGAGCTGCCCAACAGCTTTCACCATCGGACGGTTTTGTTCGCGGCTTACGAGGAGGATGAATCGCATCCAGTCGGGATGTCACTGTGTTTTACCAAGGGCGATCGCCTGTATGGTCGCTATTGGGGTTCACTCCAGGACATTGAGAACCTCCACTTTGATGCCTGCTACTACTCACCGATCGAGTGGGCGATCGCACACAACATTAAAATCTTCGACCCTGGGGCGGGTGGTCGCCACAAAAAGCGACGCGGCTTCCCGGCTACACCGAACTATTCTCTGCACCGCTTCTACGATCAGCGGTTGATGCACATTCTCCGGTCATACATCGATCAAATCAACGAACAGGAACAGTTAGAAATCGATGCCATCAACGACGACCTACCACTGAAGCAATTAGGGTAGATGGCTAGAGCCGTAAGCATCGTGTGATTGTGATGAAGAGGCGCTTAGTGCCTCTTCATCACAATCACACGATGGAACAGTAATCGGATGTTATCCCCACAGACTGATCTGAAGCGGTTCGTCTGCTGCTTCCGCTGGGCCTGAGGCAAGACGGTGAGCTTGGCGAGTGGTTTCGGGGAGGCGGTATTTCGTTGTGCAGTTCATCACGTAGGCGATCGCCGTCTCCAAACTCACTCGATGACCGGGCGAAATATAGAGCGGTTTGGTGTTCACTCGCGTTCGCAAAACGGCCCCAATCACGTCTCCTTTGTGCTGTAGGGGAACCCACGCACCCCGTTCATTAGGTACTTCCGGGTGCGTTCCCACCAGACGAGACTTGCCAACTCCAATAGTGGGTGCATCCAGTATCCAACCCAGATGGGACGCAATGCCGAAGCGCCGGGGGTGAGCGGTGCCCATACCATCGCACAGAAAAATTTGAGGCTGAGTTTGCAGGGTTTCTAACGCTGCGAGTACCGCCGGAATTTCACGAAACGAGAGTAGACCGGGAATGTAGGGAAATGTGGTGGGACGACGGGCGATCGCCCGATCCATCAATTCCAATCCAGGGAAAGTGAGTATGGCGATCGCTGCCCGGGTGACCGTTCCCTCTTCCTCAAAACCGACGTCAACCCCAGCGACATGGTGAACTGTTGTAGGTAAGTCGTCAATAGTACGAATTTCGCTACGGAGTTGCTGCTGAAGGGCGATCGCCTCTTCTGACGTCAAATCCCAGTTGTGCTGTCGTGGAATGTTCATGATCCTAAACGCGAGCCACCCATACATGAACCCTAGCGCACTCTAAAGTGAAATGACGTCTGCCTCAAACAAGACTTATACCGTTTTAATATGAAGCTGCGCCAAATAGGGCTTCGAGAATGAAATCGTAGGACGTCAATGACGCAACCCTTTCAGGGGAAATCTTGTCGAGTTCCGAGGTCAGGAGTTT
>NZ_JAMPLB010000041.1:0-61740 GCF_039962325.1 Leptolyngbya sp. PL-A3 | reverse complement strand
GAACCTGGGTATGGAAGTGATGCACGAGCGCAACGCTCACAACTTCCCCCTCGACCTGGCTGCTGGTGAGGCTGCTCCTGTCGCTCTGACCGCTCCTGCTATCAACGGTTAATTGCTAATCGTCTGATTGAAAAAGCGCCCCTAAGGGGCGCTTTTTTACTTTCTGATAAGCTCTACACACAGTTACAGCGCTTTGCGCTTGAATCAGCCACAGTTGTTTTTTTGAGAGCCGTGCTCCGCACGGCTCTCACAAAAACAACCAGATTTTAAGCATCTGAAAAGCGCTGTATGAAGCGATTTGGCGGTATGTACAAACAGGAGAGGGTCAGGGCTTCGCCTTGCCCCTCTCCTGTTTGTACAAGCTTTGCAACCACCTACCTAACCTGACGTTTTCTCGAGAGGTGCTCTGGGCTCAGCCCAGATTGAGGTTATTTAGAAACAGATATAGTGCATTAGTGACTCTGTGAGGGAAGGGGGAAGTTGAAGGCGCTGCTGTAGATCAGCCAGGTTGCGGTAAGCTCCTCGTTGGGTACGATTTTGAACGATCGCCCGCGCCAAAAATAGATCCACGGCTGGGATACGTCCCAACATTTCCACTGAAGCCGTGTTGAGATTGGTCAGGGGGATGGTACAGGGGCTACAAGGGTCGTAATAGCAAAACTGAAGCACAGGAAGCAGAGGCTGTATTCGCTGGGGTGAGAGACTTAGCGCCGCAGCGATGTCTTCCAGAGAATGGAACTGAATTCCCGACTTGCGCAGCGCTACTAGAGTTCGGGCTTGATGAATAGAAATTCCTGGTAACCGTAGCCAGTCGTCTACTTCTGCCCGGTTTACATCAATACCAATGCCTAACTCTGCGGCCAGGGTTACTTCTTCAAACGATTGGAAGCGGTAGTAAGGATCTTGCTGAAGGCGCGATCGCAGTGGTTGAAGTTGACGCCGGGTGGCTCCGTTAAGTTGAGTTAAGAAGTTAGACCAGGACATAGAGCGCAAAGCAGAAGGGGCTAGTGATGCGGTTTATATGCAGGGTTGGACAGTAACGCGGGGAGAACTTGAACTGCCAATTCTTCAGATAGCTTCCTCGATAATTTTTCTTTCCTTCAACCCTCGATTCTCTGCCTTTTTCCTCACCCAATTCGATCGAGTAACTGCCGACGCTTTTGTTCGAATTCATACTCAGAAATCAGACCATCCTGCCGGAGCTGGTCAATTTTTCGAAGAGCATCTGCAACAGCACCGATCTGAGCCGTATCAACAGGACGCGTTACAGAAGGTAAGGTTTCGCCATTAAAGTTACGATCAAAAGCTTCTTGCCCCTGAAAAAAATACCAGAGCGCTTCAAAAAAGCTAGCAGCTCTAGGAACCAGTCCTAAAGCTGATCCGCTTGAGACAATATAGGCTAGCCCCCATCCGGGTTGGCGCAAATAGAATTTATGCAGGCCAGGGAGGATGACACCTGCTAGAGCCAGGGCGATCGCCGTCCAACGGCTTTTTGCCTTTGTTTCCATAGAAGCGGGGGAAATGTAAAGGAGATTGTTACTGTCAGGAACTGGCTTTGATCATAGCGAAAATTCTAAAACTCTTTCCAAAAGGGATGTCTGGAGTTTTACGGTCGGCGTCAGGAAATAAATTTGACTGTTCTTCTGTTAAAAAATCCGTAAAATCCGCAATGTATTCAGTTTAATTTGAAAGCCCGCTTAGAATTTAGATAGGAATTCTGATTCTGGTATCAGGGATTATCTTTGTTGCAGGATTTTTCTGTATACTCCTATGTAGTTTTACGGTATGGATTCTGTCACTATCAGGGCAATCCATAAAGGTTATTTATCACCTCAAACCTTACTGACGCAGGTGTAATGTCGCAGGTCCCCTTTTCAACTGAATGGCTCAATCGCTTTCAAGACCCCTATGCGGTCTTGGGCTTGTCTGTGACAGCAGATGATCGCCGCGTATTGAAGCGCTACCGAGAAATTGCGAAACTGCTTCACCCAGACGGATATGTAGGGGCCGATGCAGAGGTTCGTAATTTGGCTACCCAACTCTTCGCCAAGATAGTTGGGCCTGCCTATCAGAAGCTAAAGCAAGATAAGGGGCGCGCCGAGAACCTGGCGATGCTTCGTTTCCGGGTTCGCCGCTCAATGCGCGAAACCCCTCTTGAGCCGAAAAGTGCGCTCGCCCTGGAACTGATGGGTACACAGCCATCCAACATTGACGTGTTTTACGAACAGGCGATCGCTCGTCTGGCGGAAACTCAGTTTATCCCGTTGGAGCGGTTTGATAGCGCCACCCTTCAGTTAGAGGAGCTGAACCTCGTTTATTTACGGTTGAAGATGGGAGAACCCATCATTCGTGAAAAACGCACGGGTCTGGTTTCTTCACCTCCGGTACAAGCACATCCCAAGGTTGCCTTTGTTGAGAAAAAGGAGGCCGAGGCCGAGGCCATCGATTATGCCGAGCGGCACTTCAACCGGGCACAATCTTACGCTCAAAATGCCAACTGGGCATCGGCAACCCGTGAACTGAAGGACGCTCTAAAAATTAACGCTAACCGCAGTAATTACCATGCGTTGTTGGCGATCGCTTACCTCAAACAAGATTTGCCCACGATGGCCCGGGTTCACTGCCGTCAGGCGTTAAAACTCAACCCTAAAGACACTCTGGCCCTAAAGTACGCATCCAAACTAGGCGTTGACGTTGAAGCAAGCAGCACCGGGAAGGGTACATCTGCGGCAAAATCCTCAGATAAATCTGCCAAAGCCTCTCCAGGAGGTGGTCTGTTTAGCTTTTTAGGCAAACGTCATTAAGAGAATGGTGGCTGATACCCTTCTAATTTGAAGCTGTATAGATTGGGCGGTATGTCGATGTGTGCGGCATACCGCCCAATCTATAGCCTTTCCGATGAGCCAGGGATATGCCTTTGCTCATCGGAAAACGTCCTTACACCGAACTGAATATTTGCAGCAATTCTCATTGGTTCAAATCGTATCGGTTTTGGTAACGCTGGCTGAATATTGCTGCAGCCGGATGAGAATCGACGTAAGCCATCTCTAGAGGTAGCCGTAATAGACTCCTTCCCTTACTGGATAGGAGTACCCAGAGATTTGATTCGTCAACCCATTCATTCCAGCATTTTCTATGAAACCGTCGCTTCGTTCTTTGTCACTCCTGGGCCTTCTCGTTATTCCTTTCGGGCTGATGGCCTGTGCTGATCTACAAATGCGTCCCCAACCCGCTCCACCTTCACCTGACGCCGTTTCGTCCCCCGGAAACACAGCTTCCGCTCCTGGGGCGGTTGCTCCGTCATCAGTTCCTGTTAGTTGGTCACAAATTTTAGGAGAAACTTCTGCTCCTGAGGGCTGGCGAGTTGAGCCCTGTGTAAACCCCACACTGCTCTGCGTCTATGAAGGAGATGAGATCGTCGGTACCGTCGAACTGTTTACGGAACCTGTGGAAGGATCACAATTTGGCAACATCCTGGCAGAGGAAGGAGGCCAACCTATCCCCGCTTTGCGGCGTTGGATTGAGTTGCATTATGAAACGATTCGGAGCGATCGCCAAATAGGGATGCCAACCACCCGTTTCACATCAGAGCCCCCGGAAGAGACCGCTGTTGGTAACCTACCAGGCTTACGATATGGTTTCACCACAACCCATGAAAATGGGGCATTGATTGATCGATCGATTGGATATATGGCAACGGATGGCACGACGTTATATGTCATTGCCACAGGGATGATTAGCCAAGACCCCGCAGGCTCCTTTTCTAGCCAAGAGAAGACCCAACAGTTTCTTCCCCACCTGGCTAAAATTATCAGTGGGCTAAATTTCAACTAACGCTACGTAACCTTAGTTCGGGATAAGCTGAAGTGCTCATTTTGGCGTGCACATAATGCACGCCAAAACGAGCCTTTTCGAGTGCCACGCAACGCGCGGCACTCGAAAAGGCCCTTAACCCGAACTCAAGTTATGCAACGATTCATGCAAGAGGTCTATTGTAAAAAAATATTAGGTTATGAAGGATCCTCCTCAGATTCCTGATGTTTGGGTGGTGGCAGCATTTTCAGGCGGTTTTGCCGGAAAAAACGCCCCGCCGAGAGGGGAAAACTACCTGGCAAAATAAACATGGCTACGGGCACCCCGAGCAACAGGAATGTGATGCCAGCATAGGTAAACGTCAGCACCCGAGCCTTTTGGGGCTGTTCGGGGCCAGGGGTGAGGGTCATTTGATCCAGGGGCATTGCCGCCATGTGCAGCCAGTTCGACAGCTTGGGTGGCACTTTAGTATTCAACCGCAGTTTTATGGCTTCGGTGGAAAAGGACTGGGCGTAAGCGGGGGTTAAAAAAGACCGATAGCGGGCAGCTTCGGGAGTTTCCTGCTTAGCAAAGGACAGGGCTACCCCTTGCAGAAGGCGTCGTAAAGCCTCGGTTTGATCGTTACCGCGCTCCCGAGCAAACAGACTGCGACTGAGAGCGGGATTTAGATTCTCTGGATCACCAACACTGAGATGGGTTGCGCCAATGGCCGTGAGCAAATAACGTTCATCTCCATGGAGATGGGTGTAGGGCAGGAGCTGCTGACTCACCGCAGGGGTAATGGCGTCGGCAGTAGAGGCCACCATCAGCACAGGAATGCGAACGTTTTTCTCCAGGCTAGATGTATCAAATAAACGGCCGATGAGGGGGTTGAGGGTGATAATACGGCGCACCCGGCGATCGCGCAGATCTGGTACATCTTTAGGCAAATCTACGGCTGTACATTGCAACCAATCGGCTACAGAAAGGCCAAACTCTTTCGACCCGTTGCAGAACTGGCGGAGATTATCCAAATTTAGTTCTGCCCCTGCCAGAGCCAGAGCTGTATACCCTCCCAGAGAGTGGCCAATCACAATGGTGTCATCGGTATTGAGCTTGCCCTGGAGATAGCCAGGGTTGTGATTGATGCGCTGTAACTCGCTGAGGAGAAAACTGACGTCCCGAGGGCGGTCAATGAATTCCGACGCGGGTAATAGATTAATAAAGCTATTGTTGAGGACGCGCCCACTGATAACGGCCGACAACCAGGTAACGTTACTACCGGGATGCTCCAAGGCCGCCACGGTAAAACCATGGGAAGCCAGATGATAGGCAAGGTAACCCATGAATCGGCGATCGGCCCCAAAGCCATGGGAAATGACCACGAGTGGCCCTGAACTGTGGCGTGACCAGTAAAGGTCAACGGGGATGGTGCGATGGCGATCGCGATCGCGCAGCACCATAGTTTGCCGCCGTACCCACAGGTAGCCGTTTTCAGTGGGGTCTAGTTCATGGGCAAAGGCCGCCGCCTGGGGCACCGTCAGTTCCCGCTCCAGAACCGAGCTGAGAGACTGGCTCTGCCAGTAGGGCAAGTTCATCTCAGAGGTGAGTGTGAACAGCGCCGTAAGGTCAACGGTTACCTCCTTCTGCGGGAGCTTTTGCATAAAACCCAGAAAGGTCAACCCTTCAGGCCGGGTAGCCGCTTCTGTCAGTGCCTTAAACAGATCAGCACGCTTGGTTTGGGGAAGAATGGTTTCGAGGGTTTTGAGGAGGCGATCGCCCGCAGAGGTTTGCAGCAAATCACTGACCACCTCACGCCCCACAGTCGGTTCTAGAGGAACCCGGCTGGTTAAAAGCTGCCGGGCCTGATCGTTCAAAAGCCAGCCATACAATCGCAGCGAATCGGGTACATCCCCCGTTTTGGCATACTGGCTTAGCTCTTTAACCGTCACGCTCTGTTGCAACGGACCCGCCTTGACCGTTAATCGTTCAGCGGCCCCAGCGGGTAGAGTGCCACCGAGCAACCACCCCAGCAACGTACTACAGGCTAGGGAACCGAGCGCCTTCACTCCCCACCGGAGTCGTCGCCTCGGGCAGGGCAATGTGCTGGAGGCTGCATCAGAGTCCGCAGCATGACAGGAGGTGTGAGAGTGAGCGTCAGGCCAGTTCACGGGCTTCTACTCGAATACGAGGGTGCGACAAATATCGGCCCTTGTGAGGCCGATAGCTTTTGCTCATTAAGAGCATTTGAGGATCAGCATTCCCCAGATTGTTTATGAACATAGCAGAAGTTCATTTCTGACCGGGGATGGGTTCTTTTACAAATAATTACGCCTAAGAGAGCAATTGAGCGTCTATCCCCTGAAGCATTAAGATTTGGCCTCTTGGGGGATAGCCAAATGCAAGGGTTAAAGCAGGGGGGAATCGGTAGCCAATCCCATCAATACTTTAACGCGCTCTGCTGTAGCTGGAGCTAAAAGTACCCCATTCCGGTAATGCCCTGTTGCCAGGATCACATTGGTCGCTCCCGGTATAACCTCGATTACGGGCGCAGGCTGCTGTGAGGGGCGAGGCCGTAGACCGGACCAAGTTTGCACAATCTCAGCCTGGGCTAAGGTAGGGCAGAGGGCGGTCGCCCCCTCCAGTACGGGTGTCAAATTCTCGGGATTGACAGCAAGTTCTCCCCCATCCGGGGGAAATTCCACTGTGGCCCCAACCCAATATTCCCCCTGCCCCAACGGAACGATATGAATGTCGTACCCGGTAATGACTGGCTGAAAGTCAGGATGGCCCATTGGTTGGGATAGCTTCAGGCGGGCGGCCTGTCCTAAGACTGGCCCTACAGCCAGGGGTGTCTCTAAATCCTGAGTTAATGAGGTTGTGCCCAGCCCTGACGCCAAAATAATCCAGTCTGCCTCCTGCAACCCCTGCCGAGTGTGTACCCCCCGACACTCGGATATATTCATATCGAGAGCCAGGGCCTCTACTGGAGTATTCAGCAGAAATGTGACTCCACGTCCTCTGGCTGCTGTTACCAGAGCCTCTGTCAGGTAAGCCGGATGCAGTTGTCGATCCTGGGGGGAGTAGACGGCTGGAACTATTGGGGCGACCTGAGGGCAATGGGTCTGCATTTGAGCCGCATCCCAAAGTTCCAGCGACCAGCCTTGTTGTTGGCGGGTTTCTGCGAGCGATCGCCAACCCGCCTCGTTGTCTTCGTCCAGGCGCAGCAGCACAATCCCTTGTCGGTTGTATGGGATATGCGTGCCGGTAGCGGTCTCTAATTCTGGAATTAACGTTTCATAACGACGCAGGCTAAACTCGCGCAACTGCCAGGCCCGTCCTCGCACCTTGTGGCTGATAGCCCCCATTAGAACACCCAGTGCGGCTCCAGTCGAACCTTGAGCAGGAGGCTGCTGATCCAGCACCGTAATCGTGAGGGAGGGAATCTGGGAAAGCTCGTAGGCGATCGTCGCTCCGATGATGCCGCACCCGACGATGATGACTCGTGTCATACACATGTCCTAACCAAACTGTGTAAGGCTATCTAACGATTAAAAAATCAGACAGGAGATGCCTCCTGCCTGATGGGAATGCCTTGCTGAACCGCAAAGGTCGGCTGCAAGACAATTAAGATGCTGGCCTAAGCTGTTGGAATCAAATTCAAGAAGGTATCAAAGTCACGAAGTGCTTCGTTGTAGTTCTTCAATGCCTTAATGCGATCATTGGAGACAGTTGCTTCATCAATGGTATTGAGATGCTCAAATACATCACGGGCTGCTTCCAGAGCTTCCTTTTGAGCTTTCTCAGGACGTAACTGACGAGCCAGACTGCTCATCTTAAATCGCAGTTCCCCTAAGGGGCCATGAATGTATGTTTGTACGTCATTCCAATCGCCCTTTTGCACCAGACTGGGAATTTCTAACATCCGTTCCCGTAAGTCTTGAACCGTTGCCAACGACGTCTCGATTTGGGTCAGTTGGTCGGTCGTATAAAGCGGGCCTTTAGCAACGGGCTGACCACTACAACTAACCATGAAGATGGCGAGTGCCGCCACCAGTAACATCAAAACTGACCGAAAACCTTTCATAGAACGAAGTCTATCCATATATAAGGTGTCACCCTTATAGGGTATCGGGTGGAGGGAATTGGGTAAAGGGGTGGATGAGTGGATGATTGGATGAGGTGAATTTAAATTCACCTCATCCAATCATTACACCTCCTCACTCGGCTTCTCCAATCAGGGTGAAGGCGGCCCATTCTCGGGAGGAGGGATATTGTTGCATTGTGGTGAGCATGGCCTGACGGAGGGCCTGTGCTTTGTCAGGGTTTTGCTGGAGATTGCGGTAAAACGCGGTCATTAGGACAGCCGTGGCGTCGTCAGGAACGGCCCAGAGGGACACCACGACGCTTGACGCGCCAGCAGCAATGAATGAGCGTGAGAGGCCCAGAACTCCATCTCCGGTGATGCGGCCTCGACCAGTGTCGCAGGCGCTGAGTACAACCAGATCGGCGTGCAGATTAAGATTGAGGATTTCGTTGGCGGTGAGCAGGCCATCATCGCCTGGATTGGGAGCGAGGGCGATCGCCCCCGGTACGCCCAACCCTTCTACGTCATCTAAAAACCCATGGGTTGCCAGATGAATGATGCGAGATTGCCCCATCTGTTGCACCACTCGCCCTTCTGTAGCCTGCGCCCCCACCAGTGCTGAATGGTGTAAGAGTTGGCTAATTTCCCGTGCTTCCGCTTCCGCGTTGGGAAGGGGGGGCAGGGTTTCTGGCGGGCTACCGACTGTGGGCATAACGGGATTGCCAACTACCAGGGCAGGATTAGCGGCGGGTTGGGAGGCTAACCGCTCTTGCTGGGTGTGAGTCAGTCCTAATACCTGAATGGCTGGGGCAGTGAGTAATGTATGGCGCTCGATTAGATAAGACAGGTTCTCATCCTGAAGGGCTGCAAAGGGGACGAGGAAGAGAGAACCCTGGGGAATAAAGATGACCCGTTTCTCGGGATCTGTGGGCAGTAGATCAACGATGGGATCGATCAGCAGTTGATGAAGCCGTTGCAGGCGTCGGCTAGAGCGGCGAGAGGTGCTTGCATCGGGAGGTGGGCCAGTAGCCCGGCTATTATCGGTGTTTTCCAAGACCGCTTCCCGCGTGCCCCGAACTAATCTGTCCAGGATGGGGGCTGTGGCAGCTCGACCACGCCCCTGAGCGGCGGCTACCCGGGTGTCTTCCACGAGTTCTTGAACGGAGGCATCCTCTGCATCTACTGCGGCCAGGCTGGTTTCCCGGTAACTTATGGTGCCGTCGGGCTGGATAACCCAGATGGCAATGCGATCGCCCACTAACAGCGAATACTGCACCAGGGTTGCGTCTGCTTGCCGGGCAATCTGCCGAATCTCCTCCAGGTTTGGGGGTGCCGTGTCTAGTTGTTCTGCGGCTTGGGCCGAGAAGCGGCGGGCAACCAGTTCGACAAAGGTACGGGCTCGTCCTCGCTCGGAAATTTCCAGAGCATCGTCGTAGCGTTTCAGGTCAATGAGTACCTGCTGCAACACCCGGTAGGCCGACATCTGCGTCTCAAACAGTGATACTTGATCCGCCTCATTTAGACCCGGCCGCAGAGATTCCCAAATCTCAACGGCGTCCAGTAACGAATTGGCTGCATCGGTTAAATCTCCCTGTTCGTACTGAGCAATGCCCAGGTTGCTGAGGCCCTGCCCTTCCCGAACACGATCGCCCACTCCCCGCGATAACTCTATACTTTGCTGATATAGCTCAATCGCTTTGGTATTGTCTCCAGCTATATCAGCGGCGAGGGCCAGGCTACCCAGGGCAATGCCTTCACCCCGGCGATCGCCCATTTGCCGCATCAGGCTAAGACTGCGCTCAAAGTAATCCTGAGCTGCGGGTAAATTGCCTTGATCGACAGCCACATTGCCCAGGCTAATCAGGGCTGTGCTCACCCCATCGCGTTCGTTAAGGCGCTCCAATCGTTCCAACGCACCTAGCAAGAGTTCCTGGGCTTTATCCAGTTCCCCCTCCTGCCGATATAGCTGACCCTGGCTACCCAGGATGTAAGCTTCCAGGCTAGTGTCGCGAATCGTTTGAGCCAACGTCAGGCTTTCGTCGTAATAGCTGAAGGCCCGACTAGGATTGCCCAGGTCTCCATACAGATTTCCCAGGCGTTGCAATACGGCGGCTTCCCCGGCTGTGTTCTGAAGGCCACGGAAGAGGGCTAAAGCGGCTTCGTAATGGTCAATTGCCTGCGGATAATTGCCGCGATCGGTGTAGGCGTTGGCCAGGTTGCCCAAGACGTTAGCCTCACCTTGACGGTTATTGTCCTGGCGGGCTAGTTCCAGGCTCCGCTCATAGGTGGCGATCGCCCGGTCATAATCTCCCGTGGATTTGTAAAGGATGCCCAGGGCATTTAAGGTGTACTGCTCTCCCTCGCGATCGCCCTGTTGCTCAGCCAGGGTGAGGGCTTCTTCCTGATAGGTTAGGGCCTCAGCGTAGTTCCCCATTCGCTCGTGGGTATGGCCCAGGTTATTGAGGGCGTAGACGATCCCCTCGTAGTCATCAATTTTGCGGGCAAGCTCCAGGCTCTCCTCAAAGGCGGCGATCGCCTGAGGGTAGTCTTGCAGGGCCTCGTACACCGCGCCCAGGTTTCCCAGAATGCGTCCTTCACCGACCCGATTACCCGATTGCCGATACAATCGCAGGGCTTCCTCCCAGGATTGTAGTGCTGCTTGCACCTGTCGCCGTTGCAATTGCTGAGCTCCCTGATTCATCAGGGTACTGGCTTGCTCATCAAGAGACGGCTGAGCTTGGGCTAGACGAATGGGAGTTTCCTCTAGGCTCCATCGAGAGGAGGCAAGAGCAGTTCCAGGTAGGCTTACGGTGAAGGCAAGGGCCAACCCACCGAAAAATAGGCGACGGACGCTGCAAGAACCCATACGCTTAATCCTGGAGAAAACGAGAGTCTGTTCTTTGGGGTCGAAGCGCACGAAGAAACACCTAAAGCACGCTCCAAAGTTAAAGTTCCCGGAACGGCAAATGGTTTATCGTGGGTTCTCAGTAGATGTACTAAACTTCAGTTCGGGTTAAGCTGAAGTGCTCATTTTGGCGTGCACTATGTGCACGCCAAAATGAGCGTTTTCGAGTGCCGCGCAACGCGCGGCACTCGAAAACGCCCTTAACCCGAACTCAGCGTTACTAAGGATTACAAATAAACAACCTGCAATTCTTTTGTGGGAGGGATGTAAAGCCATCACTCTTACAAAAAGAATTGCAGGTTATAGATGCAGGATCATTAGAGGAGAGAGCTCAGCTCTCACCTTCTCTCAACGAGCGATCGCAAGATTCAGGAAACAGGCGTGGCGTCCAGGTAGAAGCGCCGGCACATGGTGACGCCAGAATCTTCGCAGCCGTTTAGGGGACAGTCGTGGTTGGCACAGAGGGAGCAGTCGGCCCGGGTTTGGAGGGCAAGTTGTTGGGCGGTGTAGATACTAATGCCCTGGCTGATGAAACCTCGGGCTTCCAGCTCTGAAATTTCGTCACAGATCAGAATGGCATGGGTGATCCCCAGCTGAGTGCGTGCCAGGTTGATGTGATCTAGAGTTTTTCGGAAGCTGCGCTGTTCCGTTTTGATTTCAATCAAGACCCGTTCTTCCTGGCTGGTAAAGACGGTGGGTTTATTTTGAGCGAAAAAATCTTTATAGTGCAGCTCGAACGTGCCATCGGTGAAGCGGATGGTCCGCATCATCCGCATGAACGGTTCGGTGAAGTTACCAAACTCATCGGGGCCGTACCACCAGGAGCGGTGCCAGGCCTCAGCGGGTAAGTTGATAATGTCGTCTACCTGTTCCTGAGAGAAGCCGGACGTGCCAAGTATAGTAATCGCTTGAGCCAACGAAAGCTTTTTCCCTAAGCAATGAGTTTCTGACTCACAGCGGGTTAGCATCAGGTACTCGCGCTTCACCAGATGGGGGGCCGTCGTGGCAGCAATGTGCTCCTCAATTTCTTGAGGAGATTCCGCCAGGACGGAGTGAATGACTTCGAATTCGACCACTCCATCCACTGTGCGGCGTGCCTCAAAGGGCACCCCAATGGATGCTTTCACCGATCCCAGACGATGAGGCTGAGTAAGCGGTGGTGTGCAGTGGGTCAGCAGGGATTTGAGGAGAGGAGTATCGGCGATCGCCAGGGCTATTTGAACACGGTCATGAAGGGAAATGGCCTCTGGGCGATCGCTCGACAAATGGGTCAATGCGTGATCCAGCATGGGAAACCTGCCCCAGACTTTTAGATTCTTATTATGGAGAGTTCAACCTGAAAGCAGGTAAAATTCCGTGGATCTCTTAAGAAAAAGAGATATAGTCTTCACCAGCAAATTTCTAGAACTCGTTATACAGCACTGTGCAGATACGTTCATTACGGAAACGGTGGTGTAGGGCACAGAATGTCCTACACCACCATACTTAGTAAACTTGTGACCGATTGAACTATGCCTGAATGACAAAGTCAGCCGCTGTCAGTGCGGCCTGATTTTGTAGAAGGGCAAACTGCCCACCCGAGCCAAATCCGTTTTGGCGCCCGTTGGCGTTGTAGAACAACGCCCCCTCACTCCGTACGTAGGTGATGAGCGCCCGGCTACGGGCAGCTTCTTCAAGGTTTCGCACCCTTGTAAAGCTGGGAGTGTTGCTTCTGAAATTGGTAAAAGTCGTACGGTCGAGCACGATTTTATCGATACCCACACGGAAATCTACAACCCGGTCAATACCCATGCGAGTGCGGCTGAAGGCCTCTCTCATGCCGAAGCGGAAGCGATCGCTTCCCCCGTCGCCCTGGAGCCGATCGGCACCAATATCCCCCCATAACTTATCACTGCCAGCACCACCAACCAGGTTGTCGTTGTTGCTGCCACCAACCAGGGAGTCATTGCCATTTTCCCCAATCAGCTGGTCGTTACCTGTGTTGCCCCCAATCTGATCGTCTCCGGCGCCTCCGAAGAGGGTGTCAGCCCCAGCCCCACCAATCAGGCGATCATTATTGCCAAAGCCTCGGATGCGATCGCCACCGCCGTTGCCCGTAATAAAGTTACGCACGCCACTGCCCAGCAGCTGATCCTGGAAATTACTGCCCCGAATCCCTGTGTAATTCGCGAAGGCGCGGTCTATCAGACGGGAACCCACGAGAATCTGTAGCTTTCCAGTTTCCAGATTGACATTGATGCCCCGATCCAAATCTGTAGCATTGACGGTTGGTAATTCAAACACCAGACCTGCAATCGGTCCGGGCTGCCCATAAATGACATAGCTCTCGCCAGCGCTGGAGTTGCCGTCGGGATCTGCATTGGGGGCACCAATAATCAGATCGTCAACGCCGTCGCCGTTGACGTCGCCGATGCGGCTGAGCGATCGCCCCGACTCATCTCCTGCACTGATGCCGTTGATCTGAAACCCATCGGCACTATCTAAATCACTTAAATCAAGTTGGGCTGAGTAGCTACCAGTCCGTCCAAACACGACATAGCTTCGACCGGAGGATAACCCATTGGGATCTGCCCCAGGGGCTCCGATCAGAAGATCATCAAAACCATCATCATTGATATCCCCAGCAGACGAAATGGCAGCTCCCACCTGGTCTTCTCCAGCGGCACCATTTAACACAAAACCATTCGTGCCATTTAACTCCGATAGGTTAAAGGTGGCTGGAAAACCTCCCGATCGCCCAAAAACTACATAAACGCGCCCCGATGCCGTGGTGTTACGGTCAGCATTTGGGGCACCTACCATAAAGTCGTTGATACCATCGCCATTAAAGTCGCCAGCACCACTGACCGCAGAGCCCAGCCTGCCTTCCTCGCTGAGGCCGTTGATGCGGAACCCAGTGCTGCCGTTTAAGGCAGACAACCCCAGGTTGGCCGGAAAACCACCGGAGCGCCCAAATACAACATAGGCTTGCCCCGAAGAAAAACCGTTTGGATCGGCACTGGGAGCGCCAATGAGCAGGTCATCAATCCCATCGTTATTCACATCGCCAATTTGGCTTACCGCATAACCAGCCTGGTCTTCTGGGCTAATGCCTGTAATTCTGAATCCATTGGAGCCAGTTAATGCTGAGAACGTGAGGTTTGCTCCAAATCCAGCTTGCTGGCCGAAGACCACATAGCCCTGGCCAACGAGGGAGGAATTAGGATTGGCTCCATAGGCTCCGATGAAAAGGTCATCTAGACCGTCACCGTTCACATCCCCGGCTCCACTGACCGAGAAGCCAGAGAAGTCGTCGGCGTCAATACCATTCAAAACAAAACCGTTGGTGCCATTGAGGGTCGATAGTTCCAGGTCACCAGAAAATCCTTCACGCTGTCCAAATATGACATAGCTGCGGCCTGCACTGGCAGCCGTCGTATCGGCCCCGTAAGCTCCAATGATGATGTCGCCCAGGCCATCACCATTGACATCTCCTGCTCCACTAACGGAGTAGCCCGTTAAATCGAGTTCGGCGAGTCCGTTGATCCGAAACCCATTGCTACCGTTAAGAGCTGATATGTTGAAGTTATTGGGGAAGCCACCCTGACGACCAAATAAAACATAGGCCTGGCCTGAACTAAGGCCATTGGGATCGGCAGTACTGGCTCCCACGATAAAGTCTTGCAACCCATCACCATTGACATCCCCTGCACCGCCAACCGCAGTGCCGAGCTGATCGCCAATCTGAACGCCGTTGATAGCAAACCCGTTCGTCCCGTCGAGGTTTGCTAATTCAAGTACTAATGGAAACATAGGAGATACGTGCAGGAGGTGAAAAAAAGCAATGGATGAGGGAATCGCTCAACGCTTTCTGAATGGATGAAATAATTTCGACGAGTTTTGTAAAAATAAGTTGATCTGGAGTTCCCCCTGCCACAGGGGCTACGCTCCTTATGGGAGCAAGTTATTCTTACAAACCGTTTTTATCCAATAGCAGCACTTAAGCGAAAGGCTTAAAAGCACTGAACCAAAGTAAATGTCGTTACGCCATATACCCTGCTGCAAATGATAATCTGACACTCTCAAAAAGGCTCAACTTTTTCCCTATTGTTGAGAACGTATAGAGGGCTTTAGAGAGGTGGAGACTAAAACTGGAAACATGGTACTGAGTAAGGAAGATTACCTGATATTCAGTTTTTGGCACTGACTTTTCAGTATACTTATCCAGATGTTCAACTAGATTGAACTTTGTAGGCTGAAGAACCTGCTACGGCTGAATTACAGCTGAAAAATCAGAAAATTTACTGAGCTGGAAAATCCCAGACCTGAACTCTCCGCAGGGAGTATCCATAAAAACTGCTGCAAGCACTACAGCAATGTGCAAGTGCATTAAATACAGCGACGGTGTTTTGGGTGGGGGATGACGTGCCCCACAACACCGTACTTAACCTCAGTTCGGGATAAGCTGAAGTGCTCATTTTGGCGTGCACTATGTGCACGCCAAAATGAGCGTTTTCGAGTGCCGCGCGTTGCGCGGCACTCGAAAACGCCTTTAACCCGAACTCAGGTTACTTAATCAACGCGCACAGCGCTATAGGGTGACGGAGGTGCAAATTGGAAGGTTTGCACTTGCCAGGGCCGTAGCGAAATAGTGCTCTGAGTATCTGGCGTCTCGTCAGATGTTTCCAGGAGGGTGATAGGTTCTAGCGTGAGAGGTTGAGGATTCGAGACATCTGCTGTTCCAGTTGGTATAGCCCACTGTGCTTCTAGGCCAGCGCCGACCTCTCCGAGGCATTCATAACATCGTAAAATCCAACGATTTGAATGCTCCTCGCTCAGCTTCAGGGCTGACAGGATGAGATTTTCTCCAGGAAGTTTAAGCAGGGTATGGATGGATGGCAGGGTGGGGGAAACGGCTGGGGTGTTTTTCTCTACAAAAGCCACCATGGGCTGGTTTAATTCATAAGCCCGCTGAACAATTTGTGCCGTTTGCCAGGAGCCGGAGTGGGGGGCGATCGCATACGTAAACTGATGATGACCGCGATCCGCTATCGGGTTGGGAAACAACGGGCTGCGCAGTAAAGATAGCCGCATTTGCCCCGGCTTTACATCCACCCCATGCTTGTACCCGGTTAGCAGGCTGACGCCAGACTGTTGATCACTCATGTCTACCCAGCGCAGAGCCGGGACTTCCCACTTGGCTTGCTCCTCGGGAGTAACGGGCTGGGTGGGGTGGGTCATGGCCCCAAAAGGTATTTCGCGGGTGAAGCGATCGCCCACAACCGCAATTGGAAATGCTGCCTTCAGTAGCACATGAGTTTCCTGCCAATCCACCTCGGTGTCGATGTACAACACCGCCGAATGAACAGGTAAGCGATACCGTTGCTCTAATTGGGATTGGCCAAGCTTCCAGACGGCGCGAATGCTAGAACCTAAGGCCGTCTGATGCACCTCCTCCAGTTTTGCCAGTTGGGGGGCGGGGAGGCGGTGTTGTTCATAGGCGGGGTCAATGTTCCAGGCGTCCCAATACTGGCCACTGTCTTGAAAGGCTTGAAGTTCATTGCCGGGGCCGCTTAATACTTCCCGTCCCTGGCGTTTGTCGAAAATGCTTGCCAGGAAACCGGTACGGGGATCAACCTGAACCCGTAAATACTGATTTTCTAATTGAAATGAGGGAGGAAATCCAGAGGGCTGCGTTTCTGCTCCCTGCTGGCAGGGAATTAACCAGAATGACCGATAGCCGACACCCGGAACCGCACTGGCTTGAAAGGAGAGTGTTAGCTTGTCGGAAGATGGCTGACCGTGGGAGGCGATCGCTCGTCCCTCTAAATCCCACACTTGCCAGTCTTCTCCGGTTAAGGGTAGGTCCAGGGTAACGACCTCAGAACGTACCCAATTTAGCCCGTTGAATACTACAACAGGACGGGCTTCAGAATGAGGTGGGTCAGGTAGGGCAATATGCTGAGCGATCGCCCGCAAAGCTTCCTGTTGAATTTGGCTTGCTGTCTCCGCCGCTGCTGCCCACTCGGGGTTGGCATCGTCGTAAACCTGGGTAATGGCTGAACCTGGCAGAATGTCGTGGAACTGGTTGAATAAAACTTGTTTCCAGGCGGTTTCTAATGCCAGGGCAGGAAAGGGTTGGCGATCGAGGTAAGTGGCGATTGAAGCCCACAGCTCTGCTTCATACAGGCTTACTTCACAGTGAGTGTTCCAGGCTTTCTGGTCGCCGTGGGTGGTGTAGCAGCCACGATGGTACTCCAGGTAAAGCTCATCGTTCCAGAGGGGCAGGTTTTCTGGCTGGATGGCGGCCTGGGCGCGATCGAGAAACGCTTCGGCGGTATCGAACACGAGTTGGGGGAAGAAGGGCGATCGCTGCCAGCGGCGAGCCAGGTGCAGCATGTCCCGACTGGGGCCACCGCCATGATCACCCACTCCAATGAGCCAGAGGGCTTCTGTCAGCCCAGTCTTACGTTCCCATGTGCAGGCGTAGTCCGTCATTTTAATAGGGTCAATGCCTTCCCCAATGGGGGCAGAGTGCAGGCTAAAAATAGGGGTACCATCGGGAGCTTGCCAGATAAAGGCTTCGTGGGGAAAGGGGTTGCTGTCATTCCACCGCAGCTTTTGCGTGACGAAGTAACGGACGCCGCCCTGTTGCAGAACTTGGGGTAACTGCCAGCAGAACCCAAAACTGTCGGGCAGCCAGGCGATCGCACTCTTGCGCCCAAACTTCTGCTCCACATAGCGTTGCCCGTACAACACCTGCCGCACCAGGGATTCGCCACTAATGACATTAAACTCGGGTTCTACCCACAGTCCCGCAGCTACTTCCCAGCGGCCTGTCGTTACCTGCTGCCGAATTGCCTCAAACAGCGCAGGACGATGGGCCTCCAACCAGGCATACAAGGCGGGAGAGGAATGACTGAAGATGAGCTCAGGAAATTCTGACTGCAATTGCAGCACTGACTTAAAGGTGCGTTCGGCTGCATCCCAGGTATCGCTGACGGGCCATAACCAGGCGAGATCCAGGTGTGCGTGACCGAGCAGCGTGATCTGTCGCTGTTTCAGCGCCCCACTGAGGGGGAGGAGGCGATCGCGCAACCTTACCAATTCCTGATCAAATTTGTGGCGATCGCCCACACAAAGCCAATCGAGCGATCGTACAGCCTCTTCCAGATTTACCCGATCAGGGGCAAACGCTTCAGTGTAGCGCTGTAACACGGCCAGCTCATCGGCTACAAACCCAGGTTCCGGGCAGGGTTCCAGGCTATGGTCGGGCCGCTCGTATAAGCAAACGGAGCGCACCAGAGCGCCATCATCATGGCCTGGACTGATCAGGCGCAGGGCAACAGCGATCGACTCCCCCGGCCGCACTGCCTCCCGCAAAAGAATTCGGGCGGAGCAGTCAAATAAATCGCCCTCCTGTACCAACTGCCCATCGATAAAGATCTGAGCTGACTCTGCCCACCAGGTTAGGGCCAGGCGCAGGGTTAATCCTTGTAGGGGATACGCCGCCAGGGTTTCCGGTACCTGGAGCCGTAGCCCCAGCCACCGCACCCGACGTCCCTTTTCCCAGGCGACATGACGGCGGGCATTGAGAGTAACGGATGCCCACTCACTCCACAGGTCGGATTGAGTGGCCTGCTCGGAAGAGAGGTTCTGGCCACTCTCGCGCCAAAACGACTGGACGTCCTGTTGGGTGAGAGCTCGCAGGTGAGCGATCGCCTCCTCTACGCCCCGAGGGGAATTTGCGACATCAAGGTTCGGCTGTCCGGCAGTTGATTGAGTCATTAATCTTGTAGGGTTAGGGCATTAGGGTGGGTGGAGGTATTGCCCCACTCACGTCTGATGCCCTAACTAACCCGCCAAAGGTTATAAGATCAGGTCAGAATGCGCTGTAGGGCGCGGACTCGCACTCAAGGGAATGGTTGAAGCGTTGATCGTGGCTTTGCCCAACAAACAATCAACGCCCTGCTTGTTCAAACAAACTCTAAAGGGTTGCGGGAACCGTGTCTAGAGGCGAGGTCACCGCTCAGATTGCTTCCTATGCCCTCTTCTGGTCGTTTCCAAAGCCGTGTGCTGAGCGAGATTTCTCGCCAGAGTCTCAAGTTGCGCGATCGCCTCGAACGTTTGGTGCGTCATACTCGCATGGCTGCTACCTGGACTGCGCAGGTGTTGCTGTATCCCATTTATGTTGGCTTCCAATCCCTGCGCATGGCCTCTCGTCAGCTGAGCCAGGCGAGCCATAGTCCCCGCTCCCCGCTCAAGGCTTTGGTGGCAGCTTTTCGCCGTGTCACTGGGCAACCGACCTCTCCTCCGGCAAAACCCCTATCTGCTTCAACCCCCATTTTTAGAGCCCTGGCGGCCGTGGAAGAACTGGGCTTACCCCTGGCTTTGCCGCTTGCAGATGAGGTTTTAGGGCAACTTCCATCCAGGCAATCCCGAGCCCTCCCTGGCACTTTAGCTATGGCGAAAGGCCAGGGATCGTCTGCTGTGGCAGCCCCTACTGTCACAGTCCGTGCCCTTGCCTCTAGTCTGGAAACCCGTTCCCTGGTGTTGATTTCTCCGGAGAACGAAGTTCTGGATGTGTTGACTCCAGACCAGCATGATTTCTTGCGACGGCGCATTGCTGATGCCCTGGCAGATTATTGGCGCGATCGCCGCGAACTAACCCTGGCAGAAGCTCGAGTGCTCCCCCTTCCTCCGCCCTTGATATCGGACAACTTGCTGGCCCCGGTGAAGTGGTTTTATCAACTGATGACCTGGGAACAGCGGAGTGCTGTGGCGATCGCCGTTGATCTCTTTCAGGAAGCAACCTTAGCCTTTTATTTCTCCACCCTTGAGAAAGCAGAACTCGCCGCTTTACCCCATGAGCCTGTCCAGAATTCCCAAGCGCTAATATATTCGCCGTCCCGGTGGCCTGTGGTTGCTGCTGGCCCCGGTGCCTTGCTGAGCCAGGAGCCAGAACCATCGGAAACGGCATTGGTGTCGGCTACAGGGCAGGGAACGGTTATACCCCATAGCCGAGAAAGTACAACGGTTTCAACTCAAATCAACAATGCCCTGCAACCCTACATTGAGACGCAGGCTCAATTAGTCGCCTATGAGCAGCACCCTCTAGAGCGCCTGCTGCAATGGTTAGATCGGGGTATGTTGTGGCTGGAGAATCAGGTGACTCGATTGCAGCACTGGTGGAAACAATTTCAGCGCTAAAGCGTCCTAAAGCATGTCCTGCAAAATCAGGCCCATCTTCCTATAAGATAAGGGAGCCTGTTTTTTGAGAAGATCCCATGCTGACGCTCAAAGTCGTTGTTTATATCGTTGTTTCTTTCTTTATTGCGCTGTTTGTATTCGGTTTTCTGTCAAATGATCCGGCTCGCAACCCAAATCGTCAGGATCTGGAATAATTCCAGAGAGCTTGCGATCGCAGACCCCTAACCATGGTTCTGCGAAACTTCCAGGCCCTATCTTTAGGGCTATTTTGTTGTCTGTGTGTGTGAGGTATGCCCCATTCGGTTCCGCCGCCAGCGCCACCCCCTATTGTTCATGTCCTGTCCCCGGAGACGGCCAACAAAGCCTTTACGGCGGCCCATCAGCCTGCAGCACCAGACACTCCTATACAGGATCCTCTGGTGGTGGAGCGGGTGCATGTCCCTGAACCTTCAGCCCCAGCCAGTGCAGTATCCTCTGCTCCTGCTGAGACACCGGCTGCACCCCGTCCCCGCTACGATCGACCTGATACACCCCGTACGGTTGCGATCGCCCCTGAGATCGCCGCGCTAGACAAATCAACGAACACGCCGTCTGCTCGCGCTCGCTACCGCCGCCCTGAGGCTGTGGATGCGGCGATCGCGCCTGAAGTGGCCGCGCCTGAAGCCAGCACCTCCGGTGATAGGCTTCGGTCTCACCATGGCCAGGAGGCGGCAAATGCTTCGGTGGTCGCCCCAGCAGCACCTGTCATTCCAGAGGCACCTTCTGAGCCAGACGCCACCGTCCTGAACGAACCACCACCGCGCCGTCGCGATAACCGGGCTGAAGCAGTGCCTGCGCTGGCCACCTCTACAGAAAACCCGGTAGACATCGCATCAAGCCAATCGCAATCCGTTCCCCGGCAGTTTGGGAGCGGGCCCATCCCGTCCCTTTATTCTGAGGCAGGCGCTCCGGCCCCTGGGGAGCCGGTGCCGGCAGAGGAAGCTTCGCCACGTCAACGTCCTGTTTTTCGGCGGCGCGAAAGCTATCCCATTCCGCCCTTGTATTCAGAGCAGGCGAACCTGGCGGGCGATCGCAGTCGAGCCTCTGAGTTGGGTGGGCCCATTGGAATTAGCCTGGATGATCTTTTTCCAGTAGCGCCACCTCCCGAGATCTCTGTTGGGGTTACCCCCATTGCCGCCCCCCGCCAAGAGTCGCTGGGGGAGGAACAGGTGGTGAGCCTGGCTGGAAGCACAGTGTTATTACCGATGCTGCAGGAATTGCAGCAACTTTCGGGTGCTACGATTGTGGCCCAGAGCCGACAGGATGTATCCCAGCGACAAATCCTCACCATTCCAGAGGAGGATGAACCCGGTTCAGCAGAAACGGGGATTCCCGAAGATTTGCAGGTGCCCGATGACGAAACCTCCGACACGGAGACGCAGGAACCGAGTCCAGATGATAGCGAAACGGTCTCCCCTGACGGAGTAGATGACTCTCCCGAGGGAAATGCTTCAGAGGAAAATACTGCCCCTGATACCGATAATGCAGAGAATGAGGATAGCGATCCTACGGCCGCTTCACCCACGGGCGAGGCGACAGACGAAGTAACAGTCGCCCTCCCTCCCGATGTTCTAGAGATAGATTCCGACTACCTGGACTATGACACCCTGCGAGAGGTGTTTTACGCCGAGGGTAATGTGGAGATGCGCTTCCGGCAGGCAGTGCTGACGGCCGATCGCATGCGCATTAATATGAGCAATCGGCAAGCGGTAGCGGAAGGCAATGTCGTCTTTACCCGAGGGGATCAGATCCTGCTGGGCAATCGCCTGGACTACAACATCGTTCAGGGTGCAGGTAACGTTACCGGGGTACGGGGAGAAGTATACCTGCCGACCTCAGGGCAAGATCTGACAATTCTTCCGAATGACGTCGGCGCTCAGGCTCTGCCGAGTCGTCCGTTGTCGGGTACGATCACCCAGGGGCAACCCGATAATCCGGTTGCTGGGCAGGGTGGGATTCAGATAGGAGTTGGGACGGCAGGTCGAGGCAGCGGGGCTCTGGGGTTGGGCCAGTTTGGTGGAGAAATTCGGCGTTTTCGATTTGAGGCAGACACGGCAGAGTTCTATCCCAATGGCTGGACTGCCACCAATGTACGCCTGACCAACGACCCCTTTTCGCCGCCCGAACTAGAGTTGCGATCGCCCTATGTCACCTACACACGGCTCTCACCTCTACGTGCTGAAATACGGGCTCGTAACCCCCAAGTTGTCTTTGACCAGAATTTTCGGCTACCTCTATTTCAAGACCGCATCATTATTTCCAGCGAACGGCGCAATAATACGCCTCTGGCTCAGATTGGCTATGACGATAACTTAGGCGGATTCTTCCTGGAACGGCCAATCAACCTCATATCTACAAGCCGCGCGAATTTTTCTATTTCGCCGCTGATTTTGGTGCAGCGGGCTGTTGAAGATAATGGCTTCAACATTTTCGACCCTAGCAGCTTGGGGCTGACCACTCGCCTTGATTATGAGTTTGGCCCCCAAACCATCCTCACTTGGCGAGCCGTATTGGAGAGCTTAGCCTTTGACAATCTGGAGGAACAGGTGCGCACTAGTCTGCGCTTGCGTCAGGGCATTGGCAACCACCAACTCAGCTTAGAGTATGCTTACCGCAATCGATTCTTCAATGGTTCTCTTGGTTTCCAGGAGGTCGATAGTAGTCTTGGCTTCGTCCTCACCTCACCAAACTTTGTGCTGGGGGACTCGCGTATCAACCTGAGCTATCAAGCAGGTGCACAATACATTAGAGCTAACACAGACAGAGACGATTTGATAGAAAGTCGCCGACGCATTGCTCCTGTTAGATTGTACCGGGCTCAGGGGAGTGTGGCATTGAGTCGAGGGTTCTCCCTTTGGCAGGGGCGGCCGTTACCCAGCACTCGGGACCAGGGGTTACGCTTTACCTCTGTGCCTGTTGTTCCGTTCCTGCGGTTAGTCGGTAGCGCGCGGGGTGTCTTTAGTGCGTACAGCAGTGATGATACTCAGGCGACTTTGACCGGTAGCCTGAGTCTGCGAGGGCAGTTTGGCCACTTCGCACGAAACACACTGGACTATACGGCATTTAATGTGACCTTCTCAGAAACTCTTGGGGAAGGGGAATCGCCGTTCCGATTCGACCGGGCTGTTGATCGGACCGTGTTGTCTCTTGGATTTTTGCAACAAATCTATGGCCCTTTCCGTTTTGGAGTTCAAGCTTCCTTTAACCTGGATCGGAGCGATCCTATCGACACCGTTTATACTTTGGAGTACAGCCGTCGAACTTATTCCATAACGCTCCGTTATAGCCCGATACGAGAATCGGGTTCCCTCAGTCTACAAATCAATGAATTTGATTGGAATAACCTACGGGATCCCTTCTCAGGGCCGACGGGGGCTGTTACGGTAGAGTCGGGTGTTCCGCTCTCGAACGATTAATCTGCATGGGCCATCGCAATTATGATGGAAGCATCCCAGGATCCAACGGCGATTGCGGCAGCCGATTTACTTGATCGGTATGGTTTTGATGTGGGCGCTTTTAGTGCCCAACAACTGGTCGGTTATTGGCTGCGCAGCTATCCGGCTATCTGGGTACGGGCAGCAGTGGTAGAAGCTCTGTATCAGGGCCGCTATAAGTCTGTTTCGGTGGGGCAGATCTTAGCCATTTGGAAGCGGCGCGGCCAGCCTATTTATCACTTCAACTTCGAATTTGAGCGGATGATCTGTGGGAATATTTCCCGTATTTCTACCCAAGAATTGCTATCTGATTTCTCTGCAGCTGATACAACTGGCACTCCTGCTGAATCGGGAGTTTCCGAAGAACCATCGGTTGTTAGCGAAATTGTAGCTAATGAATCTCAGCACTCTGAGCTACCAGAACCTATCGAACTACCCTTATCTGAGGGGGTCTCTCCACAGCGGGAGTTGGAGGCAATTTCTCTGGGAGCGTTAGAGCAGAATGCTGACAGCTCTATCCCAGCGACAGACGACTCGTCCTCTGGCCTGGAACTCTTAACCCGTGAAAATTCATGGGGGAAGAACCAGGAAGGGGTTCAACATCCGATTCACCAATTTGTGCCCGATCCCGAAATTTCGATGTTTTACGAAAAGTTACGGGCCGTTGCTCAGGATCAACAGAACTAATTCTCCTGAGTTCGCGTTCAGGACTTTTTCAAGGGGTGCGCAGACCGCACACTAAATGAGCACTCAGGATGCTTTAACCGAATTGAGGTTGATTCGGTTAAAGCATCCTGAGTGCAATGGGTATTCTGAAGACAGCCATTCCCCTTCGCCGATTCGGAGCCTTTTCCCTATGACGGTGCATGAGTGCCCAAAGTGCTCCCGGCCAATCGGAGCGCCTCTGTCGAGCGGGCGACAGGTATGTGCGGGATGTGGTTGGGCCAGCCACTCCAAGGTATCGGAAACTCAGAAGCGGGCAGCCGGGACGTCTATTTACCCCAATACCCCCCGGAATCTACTATTCTATGGCGTTGGCGTGTTGGTGGCCTTGCTGGCCGCGCTTTATTCATCAGATGGTTACCGGCTGACGTGTGAGAGGTCGCTCTCTACTCAAGGAGGGGTATGCCGGATAACTCAGTACAACTATTTAGGGAAGACCCAAATGGTACGTGGTTTTCCGTCCTCGTCCCTGGTGTCGGCCCAGCTCCATGAAGAACGACGGGTTCGCCGTCGAAGGCGTCGAAGCGATTCCTCTTACACGCTCTACCACCTGATTTTGACAACCAAGGGTGGGGAGATCACAACTCCCCTCAGTTCCCGTAATCGCCACGAGATTGAAACCGATGTTCAACAGGTGCAACGGTTTACAAGTGATCCCATTCAAACCCTTTTAAAGGTAGATGATCGCGGTACGCCCATGACCACTGCTGCAATTTTTATAGGGGGGGGCAGTTCTTCTGGTCCACTACGTCCTATTACAGGTTCAAAAAGGGAGCTTTCCATTTCTCAATCAAAGCAACTCCAATTAAACCCTCGCCATCTTTCTCAAGCCCTTGGTTTTGGGTGCGGGACGTGCATGCAAAATCAATGGCTTGAGAAAAATGGCGAGCATGTTCAAATAAAATAACCTGTAGTTCTTTTTGTAATTACAGGTCGTTAAATGCATAATCCTAAAAACCTGTTTGAAAAGCTTGAGTCTCTACCGAAGAGTATGAAAAACCTCACCTTTTCAAACACTTTTTAATCAGCTTTTTAGAGAGAAATGAATTTATGGATGAGTGGCAGGCGATCGCCCAATTTCTAGATGAATCTGGCTGTGTTACAGCGTGGCCTTCCAGACGCAATCGCAAAGCTCAACGCCTGGTTTTGCAGTATCTCATTTCCAAATTTGACCCGACTCTGTTCTATACCGAAAAAGAAATTAACTACATTCTCAACCGGTATCATCGCTTTCAAGATCCGGCTCTACTCCGACGAGAAATGTTTGAAGCAGGCCTATTAAATCGCAAATTGAACGGTTCTGCGTACTGGATTCCATTTGATATGTAATGCGACCTCTGGTTGAAGAATCATCCGCTTTGAAATCGAGTTATGGCAGTGGAGCTGCATCAAATCCTAGATGATTCGCTACAGGTCGTTCTCGCATAGGAATTTTGGTGTGAATGGGAGCATTTAGCACAACCGAACGCTCTCCTTCTGCCATAACCAATGTTGTAGACCCGCCACCATCTAAATTTAACGCTGTATCAACCCCCAATTCCATTAGCAACTCTGCCATTTCGGCGGAGGTTACCCCTTCGCTGTAGCGAGGTTGCTTATCGTCAATCGCCACCAACCACAGCGTTCTTCCTGCAGCATCCAACGCCACAACGGTTCGCGAATGTAATCCCTGGTCGATGTCATACTCGCTCAGTGGCATTGGCTGACCATCCTGAATAAGCAAATGACTGCCTGCAACCCCCTGATGTGTTCCTGTAGGACAGGTGTCGGCTTGGATCTGTGCGAGGTTATCGGCTGCAAAGCACAGAACGGGCCAGGATGGCTCGGCTTTGGAATAGGGGGTACCGTTGGCGATCGCCTCTCCCACCGCATGCACTCGCTGCCCTGACTGGGGATAAAAATTCCACGGGGTTGCCTCTCGAAACTGATAGAAGAAGTTGGCATTTATCGCCAGCTTCAAACGAAATTCCTGCAAAAATTCGCTGGTTGTGCGGGCCGTTACTTCCGTCCGATCCTCGGCTACATTCCCCGGCGTGACCTGCACGCGGATGCCTGGCTCCATCAGATCAATCTCAACAATGTGAACCATAAGCGGACGAGGGAGCGATCGCACTTCTCTGCGATAGGTTATTCCCCGAAATAATGGCCGCTCCACATTCTCCCGCTCGGGTCGTTGCCCGTGCTTCCAGGCAAACCCCATCAGCGGTAACACTGCTAGCAAGGCTCCCAACCCTAACCCAATCCAACGGCTCACCATAATCCTCACTTAGCTAGAAAAGGTAGCGGGCCAACGCTAAAGCTGCACTGCCTACTCTATATTGCTACTGTCCGGTTGATTAGGGCATCAGGAGCGATTGAAGGCATTGCCTTCAATCGCTCCTGATGCCCTAATCAACCGGGCCAAGGCTATTAGTCTCACCCCTCCACTACCTGATCCAACCCCTCCTCGATAGGCTAAACCCCTGCTCCCCTGCCCCACCACCCAATCCCTTGCTAAACTCAAATTCAGCACGTATCCCTAATTTCAGTACCATGCCAACGACTCGACGTATCCGCGACATCCTCCAGAACGGGCAGCCCGGCGAAACTCTGGCCATCCAGGGTTGGGTGCGCACGAAACGGGAGCAGAAAGAATTTAGCTTTGTGGAAGTGACTGATGGGTCTTCCATGAACGGATTGCAGGCCGTTGTTGGCCAGGATTTGCCGGGGTACGCCGATACCATCAAGCAGATCAACACCGGAGCTTCTGTTGAGTTGACTGGAACCCTGGTGGAGTCCCCTGCGAAAGGTCAACGGGTCGAGCTTAAGGCAGAATCCATCCAGGTATTAGGGGAAGCCGATCCCGAAACGTATCCCTTGCAGAAGAAACGCCATAGCTTTGAGTTTTTGCGGGATATTGCACATCTGCGATCGCGCACCAATACCCTCGGTGCCGTCTTCCGGGTTCGTAATGCCTGTGCCGCTGCTGTCCACCAGTTCTTTCAGGAGCGTGGTTTTCTGTGGGTACACACGCCCCTCATCACCGCCAGTGACTGTGAAGGCGCCGGGGAACTGTTCACTGTCACCAATTTGAATTTAGAGAAATTGCCTAAAACCAAAGATGGGGCCGTTGATTTCAGTCAGGATTTCTTCGGTAAGCGCGCTTACTTAACCGTGAGTGGTCAGCTGGAAGCAGAAATTATGGCGATGGCTTTTACCAACGTCTACACCTTTGGCCCCACGTTCCGTGCTGAGAATTCCAATACCTCGCGCCACCTGGCTGAGTTCTGGATGATCGAGCCTGAAATGGCCTTCTGCGCACTGGACGGCAATATGGAGTTGGCTGAAGACTTTCTGAAATACGTCTTCCGCTACGTGCTCGAACAATGCCCTGAGGATATGCAGTTCTTCAACGATCGCATCGAAAACACTGTTTTGGAGACGGCTCATAACATTATTAATAACGAGTTTGCTCGTATCACCTATACCGAAGCCGTAGCTCTTCTCGAAAAAGCCGACAAAACCTTTGAGTTCCCCGTGGAATGGGGCGTAGACTTGCAGTCAGAACACGAACGCTATCTGGCGGAGGAGCATTTCAAGAAGCCGCTGATTGTAACCGACTATCCTAAAGACATCAAAGCCTTTTACATGCGGCTCAATGAGGATGGCAAGACGGTGCGCGCGATGGATGTGCTCGCTCCCCGCATTGGTGAAATCATCGGAGGTTCTCAACGGGAGGAGCGCCTGGACGTACTGGAACAGCGCATTGAAGCCCAGGGTATGCCGAAGGAATCCCTCTGGTGGTATCTGGAACTGCGGAAGTACGGTACCGTACCCCATGCAGGCTTTGGCCTCGGCTTCGAACGGCTAATTCAATTCATGACCGGGATGCAGAACATCCGTGACGTCATCCCCTTCCCCCGCACGCCACAGAACGCCGAGTTTTAGATTGGTTCCAGGGGTTAGGAAGCCAATGTCTCGGAAGCTATAGCCTCTGTTGTTCCACCTATTCCACAGGGAACACTAGGAGAAGTGTGTTTTCCTAACGCCCTGATGACTTCTCCTGTTCAGAAGCCGCGAAAAGTACCGCTGAAGCTGGTATTAATCCTACCCTTCATGCTTCAGATTTCTGCGGCTGTTGGGTTGACAGGATGGCTTTCTCTACGGAATGGGCAGAATGCTGTCGATAGTCTGGCGGCACAATTGGAAAACGAAGTGATTGAACGCATCGATCAGCACCTCTCGAGCTATCTAGACGTTCCTCAGCGCTCAACACAAACTCAGGCAGAAGCTGTACGTTTGGGCCTACTAAACCTGGACGACCCGAATCAGTTGGCACGTACCTTCTGGCAACAAATTCAACTCTACCCCTCCATCAGCTACCTCTATTTCGCGAAGGAACGAGATGGGGGTTTTGTGGACGCTGGCCGGCAGCAATCGGGTCGATTGGTCATCGAACAAACCGAAAACTATGTAGCCGGAAACTTTTATACCTACGGTACCGATAACAATGCGAACCGTACCGAGGTCTTGAGTATTAGCCCAGACTATGATCCACGAGTTCGGCCCTGGTACACCATCGTGAAAGGGGCATCGGATTCTGCCTGGAGCGCAGTTTATACTGTCTTCCCCGAGAGTATTTTGGTGATCACGGCGTCTACCCCGGTTTATAACGAAGTCGGGGAATTCCTGGGCGTGTTTGGGGCCGACCTAACTCTGTCCCAACTGAGCCAGTTTATGCAGAACCTACGAGTTGGGCAATTGGGACAGGCTGCCATTCTGGAGCGATCGGGCAAAGTTGTAGCTCTCTCGACTCCAGAGGATCCCTTCAAGTTATGGAAGCCTGGAGCAGAACCAGAACGATTGAATCTCTCAGAGGTTGAGAGCCCAATGTTACGGGCTGCTGCTCAGCATTTAACGCAGTCTTTCGGCAAGCTAGAGGATATTCATTCTGTTGAGCAGATAGATTTTAGAGTCAATGGTGACGCGACCCTCAGTGGTCAGTCGGAGCGTTATTACCTCCAGGTTGCCCCCTACCGAGATGCCCGAGGGTTAGATTGGCTGATTTTGGTGGTAGTGCCGGAGTCTGATTTCATGGCTCAGATCCACGCTAATACGCAACAGACAGTTGTACTGTCGCTGATTGCCCTGATGGTGGCGATCGCTCTGGGTGTCTACACCTCCCGCTGGATTAGCCAGCCCATGGAGGAATTGAGTGAGGCCAGTGAGGCGATCGCCAGCGGGGAATTAGAGTACACCGTCAGACCTCAAAATATTCGAGAAATTGATGCCCTGGCTCAGAACTTTAATTACATGACCCGTACCTTGAAAAAGCTAGTGGTGGAATTAGAGGCGGTCAACATGGAACTGGAGGACCGTGTAGACCAACGCACCGCCGAGCTAACCAAAGCTATGGAGGAACTGAAAAAAACACAGTTGCAATTGGTTCAAAGTGAGAAAATGTCGAGCTTGGGCCAATTAGTGGCAGGCATTGCCCATGAGATCAACAATCCTGTCAACTTTATTCACGGTAATTTGAGTCATGCATCACACTATGCCAAAGGTTTACTAGACTTACTGGCCATCTACGAACAAAGCTATCCCAGTACTACCAGTGATATTCATCAAACACAGCAAGCCATTGATTTAGACTTCGTTCGCGAAGATTTTCCTCGGCTAGTCAACTCTATGCGTCTCGGGGCCATCCGAATTCGTGAAATTGTGGCATCCCTGCGCAACTTTTCCTGCCTGGATGAAATAGACCTACAACAGGCAGATTTGCATACCGTTATTGAAGAAGCTTTCATTATTGTAGAGAACCGTCTGAAAACTTCCCCTCAGGATAAGAGCTCAGTCGTTAAGGTTATACGACAGTATGGAGAAATTAAACCAATTGAGTGCTATCCCAGCCATTTAAACCAGGTATTTCTCAACCTCTTCACAAATGCCTTTGATGCTATTGGCGAACGGCTAGCTTTCACTGCCAACGCGTATCCTCCCTACATACCCGAAATTCGGATTAAAACATGGATGGAAGATCAAAGATGGATACGAATCAGTATTCAAGATAATGGTTCTGGTATTCCAGAAAAGTTCCAGGCTAAATTATTTGATCCCTTCTTCACAACTAAACCTGTGGGCAGGGGAACAGGCTTGGGATTGTTTATGTGTTACCGCATTGTTGTGGATCAATACGGGGGAGAACTAATATTTACCTCTGTTCCTGAAGTGGGAACCGAATTTATTATTAAATTGCCAGCCTAACAAGTCGCCCAACGCGGCTAAGCATAAACTCTAAAATGCTGTGCTACCTACTTTAGGGCAGCACAGCATTTTAGAGTTTACATTTAATTATGACTACCTACTTAAAACTCTTATATGCAATGTCCAAGTGCGTTAAGTACAGCAACGGTGGTGTGGGGCACTTCGTGTCCCACACCACCGTACTTAATTGACGTGCACAGCACTATAAATAAGAAATTAGGACTCAGGAAGTGTGGGCAAAGCTTACGTTCTCAAAGGGCTAACCCACTTTATAAGCAGGCTGCATAGTCTTTTAGCTCTTACGTTTAATTGAGTTCAGCTATTTACTCCTCCAAATCAGAGCTCGGTATTAAAATTTATTTGATTTTGTGCCAAGCCCAACCCCTTCTTTTTACCGCCGTAAAACGACAACAAAAAGAAGGGGTTGGGCTTGTTTTCGAAAAGGTATAACGTAAGAATCTGTAAGTCTATTAAATATAATTACGTCTGTACAGTGCGATACAAAGGTAATCAGAATTACATTCTTTACTTTTCTACATGGTTTGGCTCCGGATCGCTTTGTCAAGTGGCTGTAAGTTTTATTTGTTAGAAGATATAACGTATATAGGCTGATCCTCTCTGGTTCAGACTGAGCGATCGCGATCCCTCAAGTCTGGCATCATTATTTACGGCATACGGGCAAAAACTTAACCCCTCTACGTTGTGTCCCGTGACTAGTATTGCGGAACTAATAGGCTGTTTTCTGAACCCACCCTGATTGCTGAAATAAAATTTTATCTATCACGCTGGATTCAGAAAATTTCATCTTTATGGGCACCAATTCCCTACACATTGGCATTGATTGTGCATCGATTCCGTGCAGCCAGTTCAGCCTTTGTTGAAAGGGTTCCTTGAAGGAATCACGGGTAGTTCACCAAAAATTTATTATTTGTCAAAGGGTTTTACTAATTACTCATGTCAATTGGTCCTAGGAAAGATAGGATGAATAGTAGCTTCATAAGTAGCTGATTTTTGCCTAGTTCCTTTTCGTCTCAATAGCACAACGCTTCGTTGGCCTTTTACGGCAATCTTATTCAATCATTACAAATCTGATTGGAAAGGATTGCTAAATTGACCCAATTGCAACGGCCCTCTCCTCTCTCCCATCATGTTCAACTTCTTCTCCAAACCGTCCAATATCTATAAAGAGTTAACCCGTGCAGCATCTAGTTACATGATGATCACGGTGTCTGAAGGTAAGTCTGTCCCCGACATCTCTGAAACTTACTATGCAGGGAACTATGGCATTGCACTCTGGTCACGCGATGGTGATTCAGGTTTTGTTGTTTTACAGTCTGTTGCAGGGGTATGGGCTACGCTCGGTGCTGAAGCTGGAGTTTGTGATGTAATGCAGCTTTGCAGTCAATTTGCCGTTCCGCAAAAAGAAGCTGAAAGCCTCTGTCAGCAACTGGCTGGAATTCCTGCAAGCCAACGTTTCCCGTTGTCCAACGGCCAATTGGGAGATTTGAGCTTCAACGAGATCTAATCTCAGATTTATAAAAGAAAAGTACGAAGCGGATGATATTCAATGTCGCCCCCTTCCTATTTTTCTCTCAAATCCAATAGTTCTTGGTAGTTCAAGTTGACCTATGTTTGGAGGGGGAGGGTATGAAAGACTTTCCATCTTCAAACATGGGTTCCTACTCAGTAGCTCCACCTAATCAAACGTAAGGCCCAAAAGTCAGTGCCGCCTGTTTTACAGGCGGCACTGACTTTTGGGCCTTACGCGAAAAATTGGCCTTTAAAGCAGATCCTAGATGCTTCCAGAGAGCGATAAGGGCGATCGCCCTATAAAAAAATCTTCTCCCCCCTAGACATTCTTGTATTACACGTGTAGCATTAGTCTGGTTGGTAATTTTTTGCCCAAAAAATCTTCGATGTTATTCAAAGCCCTACTGATACATGTGTGTGCGATGCAAAAGCGACCTCAAGGCGGCTTGAGGGCGATCGCATCCGTTGTCATGGGTGTCTCTCGTGCAAGCAATGCGAAATCCTATGAGTTGTCCGCCTATCTCCATCTAGATAGTTTTGCCTTTGGCGGCAATGTTACTCAGCTTTGGCTGAAGCCTGGATTTGTACAACTTAAGAGCGGGAGGATCGGGAGTACCTGACCTCACCATCGGGTAAGCCTATCGCAACTTTCGCCCCCCGCTCCTGGTAATTCAGAGGCGGGGGTTGTTTTTTAGGAGTGTCACCCATGCAAGCACAGCAGCGAATTTAACCTTCTACAACCTTCGGCTATTTCAAATCGGACTTATAAACGTGATTTTTGGGCGCGCCCCAAACAATGACCCTGGTATTTCGGGTTCGCTAAGCCCCTTTATTTCGAAGCGAGAGAGGCTTCTCCGTCATGCTGAAATTGACGTATATCGAGGATGGATTGTACATGGAGCAGATCGCTGCTCCTCTGGAAATGCTGGTAGCTCAACGGGTAATGTTGGCTTTGCGGGGTGGACAAATCCTCCATGTTGAGCCGGGACGTGCTGCATTTCTGATCGCCCATGATGTTCCCGCTCTAACCCATCTGGTCACAGAACTGCGAGTGGCACAGGTAAGTGATGTTGTCCTGACTCCCGTAGATGACGAGTTCATCGAAATCAGTCTATATGGTCATTGGATTGCCGAAAACGCGCAAGCTCACGAAGGTATGTTCATCTGCGCTTTGCCTGCACGCTTGGAGTACTCTGTCCACAAATTGTGGAAGGTGACTCAGGAGCAGATGATTTCGCTGCAATGATATCTACCTATGTTGGTTGAATACCTATAGAATGTGTGCGGCATGTCGCACACATTCTACAACTTGGCTCAGGCAGCCAATCAATGTATGGAAGTGAATGATTCAACCCCAACTTCTCATTCACCAGATCTTCAGGTTGAGCTAGCAAAGGAACGCAATCGACTGGCCGCTGATCGCACGTTGCTCACTTGGATTCGTGCCACTATATCTTTTATTGGCTTTGGCTTCGGCATCGATCGCATTTCAACCCTACTTCATACTGGCTCCGGTAG
The DNA here is from genome assembly GCF_039962325.1 of Leptolyngbya sp. PL-A3. Taxonomy (NCBI): domain Bacteria; kingdom Bacillati; phylum Cyanobacteriota; class Cyanophyceae; order Leptolyngbyales; family Leptolyngbyaceae; genus Leptolyngbya; species Leptolyngbya sp. PL-A3. The sequence goes on along the minus strand of NZ_JAMPLB010000041.1, from coordinate 28,280 downwards.
CTTCATCCGTCTTTTAACTCCTCAAGCCGTCAGCTTATTTTTTGTGGCTTTGGGCATTCTGACAGTTTGTTTAGCGCTCTTCGATTATCAGGGGGAATTTAATCGGTTTCGGCAACCTGCTTATACGTATACTGCCAGGTTTTCAGTGGGAATGCTTATTGCCGCAATCCTTCTCGTTATTAATATCTTTGTCTTACTGTCAATGAGATAACTCAAACCTAATACTGTTTTTATATGAAGCTGCACAGAATGAGAGTGGCGGCGCGTACATGCCGCCACTCTCATTCTGTGCAGCTTCATATTGATTGGTATAAGAACTCATTAAAAGAGTTTGGTTTTCTATGTCATTCGGGCACGAAAAAGCAGACTTTCTAAACCCTTTTTAAACACTCAATCTACCTTCCAAAAATACTTCACGAACTATGTAGAAACGCTACAGACCGAGAAATATGACCAATACCCCAACAACGCCAAACCCAATAACGGTTGCAGTTGCTATGAGATTGAGCTTGGTGCTTGATATAACACTATTGTCATCTCGCTCAAGAGATTGAACCGAGATGGAATGTTGAATCATGGCGATCGCCAGCATAATAATGCTCACCACCATAAACACCAGGCTAATTTTCTGAGCCAAACGTTCAACGATCAATGGATCTTTGTCTGGCAAGGTATCAAAGACTCTTATATAAATTTGATCAATTGCAATGCCGAAACCAATTAAATGAATGCTACTGGTAATCCATGCTCCAAGGGTTCGTTCCGCCGCTGCCCGGTTGCGCTCCTTCGCCAGCTCATTCACGGTTTCTGAAAGTTGCTCTAGACTACGCATCGTTCGATAAACCCAATTTATTTAACCTGAGTTCGGGTTAAGGGCGTTTTCAAGTGCTGCGCAACGCGCGGCACTTGAAAACGCTCATTTTGGCGTGCGCTTCGCGCACGCCAAAATGAGCACTTCAGCTTATCCCGAACTGAGGTTATTTACTCATATCCTGCACCTTTCTAAAACTAAAACCTAGAAGGATGATTTTTCACCGCTAAGCGGCGAAAAATCATCCTTCTAGGTTTTAGTGCAAGATATGAGTTTACTTACATCTTGCACTAAAACCATGAGTCAGCTACCCCTAGCTACAGAACTGGCGAAAGAACGGAACCGAGCTGCAGAAGAACGTACATTGATGGCTTGGATTCGAACCGCTCTTACCCTCATCAGTTTTGGCTTTGGCCTCGATAGCATCATCTCTATGCTGCATCAAAACCTAGGTGGTGCATTTGCCTCCCTCCACTTCTCTCGCATCCTTGGGCTGGGGTTTGTTGCCTTGGGTACGGTCGCCATGCTCTATGCGGCTTCTGATCACCGTTATCAACTGAGGCGTATCCAACGGAACGACCTGACCTATAGGCCACGTACTTCAGCGGCTTTGCTTGTTGCCTACTGTCTGATTGTTTTTGGAGCGATCGCCTTTTTAGGAATTTTGATTGGCCGTGTGGAAATGCCATAACTCATGCAGAGGGAAGGTTTCAAAAAGTACCCGTTTTCTTAAACTAGTCAAGGCTTGCATATAGCGACTTGCGTGCAGCACAGGTTACCTTCGTGCATGGGTTCCATTTATGCGAGCAGCAGTGGTTTTACAAGGAGTACCTGACCCATGAATCCAGCGGCAACCCCGACCGTTAAGCCGCCATCTCGCTCTTTTTCTCAGCAATTGGATGCTTCTGAAATGACCCGCACTATGTGGTTGCTTTGGGGGCTATCCGCTGGATTAATTGCCTTGGATGGATTCGACTTTTTTATTATTGGCGTAGCGCTGCCGTTTGTGGGACAAGACTTTCACCTCAGCCCGACCCAAACGGGGGCCGTTGCTGTCGCGGCACTGCTGGGTTCTCTGGTCGGTTCTCTCACCCTTGGCCCTATTACCGACAAGGTTGGGCGACAGCGAATGCTGATGGTGGATGTAGCGCTCTTTGTGCTAGCAACAGCCGGAACCGTGTTTGCCTGGAATGCTCTATCTCTGATTGGGTTTCGCTTCCTGGTTGGGGTGGCGATCGGAGCAGATTACCCTATTAGCGTCGCCTATGTCAGCGAAAATGTCCCCTCTCGATTACGGGGGCGGATGGTAATTGGAGCGTTCACCTTTCAAGCGATTGGTGCTCTGCTAGGAGCCCTGACGGGCTGGGGGATCATTTATCTCTTTCAGATGCTTTATCCTGACTCAGTACAGCCCGCCATCCATTACGCATGGCGGTGGATGTTGGGGATCGGATTGGGGTTGGCGATCGCCATCGCCCTACTTCGCTTCCGCTGCCTGCTCGAAAGTCCCAGCTACCACATCCTTCGCGGAGAATACCAGGAAGCCTCCCAAGCGGCTTCTGCGCTCTTGAATACACCCATTAACCTCACCCCCGAGACCGATCCACCTCCCCAAACGTCTCATGTGCCCTACAGTGCGCTTTTTTCTCCCCTTTACCGGCGACAGACCTTGCTGGCTTCGATTCCCTGGTTTCTGCAAGACATTGCGACCTACGGCGTTGGTATCTTTACCCCAACGATTTTGGGAGCACTGGCCTTTGCCCGAGTCGACAGTTTCATGGCTCGAGAAGCAGCTTCGGCAAAAGGCGCAGCTCTGGTCGATATCTGTTTAATTGCGGGTTTTCTTCTGGCTATTCTGCTCGTCGAACGGGTCGGGCGCATTCAGCTCCAAATCATGGGCTTTTTGGGGATGGCGGCGGGGCTCACGATCCTGGCTGCCTCCGATATGCTGGCAGTGGGGCCAAAGGTGGCGATCGCCCTCGTATTCATCGGCTTTTTCGTGTTCAACCTGATGATGAACGCTGGTCCCAACGCCACAACGTTTCTGCTATCTGGAGAGGTCTTTCCAACGGCCATTCGGGCTAGTGGTGCTGGTTTTGCTGCTGCTGTCGCGAAAGCCGGGGCAGTGCTCGGTACCTTTGAGCTACCCATTCTCAAAACAACCCTGGGAATTGCGCCTCTTATGCTACTTCTATCCCTTTGCTGCGTTCTAGCTGCTGCTGCAACCTACCAATTTCGCATTAAAACTCAACCCTCAGTCTCCTAAATCCAACTGGGTTCGAGTTAAGAGTATTGTAGAGGGCTGTGTCTTGCGCAGCACTTGAAAATAACTGCTTCCCTACTCCTTCACCTTTTCTCCTTCCTGTCTTTCCTCCTGACTGCTGCCCTCCTGTTCCTGCTGCGCGGCCTGACCTTCCTCATTCCCGGCTCGTTCTGCTGCGCGGCTTTGGTTGTCTCCTCCCTGCGCTTCTACTGGTTCACGCTCTTCCCCTTCCTGCTGTTCTGTTCCCTGTCCGGTTCCTGCTTCAGCGGGGGGAGCCGCCGGCTCAGCGGAGGGTGGTGCTGGTTCAACGGGAGTTGTGGATGCAGGAGGCGAGGGTTCAACGGACTCAATTGTGGGTTCTAAATCTTCAGGGGATAGATCTTTAGAGAGAGTAGTATTGGACTCGTCCCTTGATGAAGACTCTGGTAATGAAGGCCTAGGCTCATTGATGACTGGCGAAGGCCTTACCGTCGCCGGTGTAGGAGAAGCAGAAGGACTGGTGATGACGGGTGTCGGGGCTGTAGTGGCTGGAGCCGTAGGACTACTGGATGGTTTTTGGGCGCTTAGCAATGCAAACCCCAGCCCAAACGGGACAAGCGCTGCAAGCCCTATAAGCCCAATGTGCCAGGGACGCAAACCGCTTGGCTTCGCTAAAGGAGTCACGGCGACCGGTGCAGGCTCCGTCTCAATAGGGCGGTGGACTGGAGCGACAGCAACCGTCGCTATCTGGCTCATAGGACGATTGGGTGTAACCGTCGCCATCTCATGCGGCACCGTGGCAATATCGGGAAGAAATGCTAACCATTCATCAACGCTAGCAGGACGATGATGGGGCTCTATTTCCATGCCCCGCATGACGGCCGCACTAACACTGGCGCTGATCCCCGGGTTCACGTCCCGAGGAGAAGCGAGTGGGAGGCGATCGCGTAAGGTTGCCGTAACAGGAACCTGAGCGGTCAGCAACGTATAGAGTGTAGCCGATAACCCATAGATGTCGGTTGCAGGCGATCGCTTGGCTTGTGGGAGGTACTGCTCAATTGGCGCATACCCCTCAGAAACAAGGTGGGTATGGGTCTGCGTCAATCCAGGGGTAAACTCCCGGGCAATGCCAAAGTCAATCAAAATAACGTTTTGGGTGCCCTGTTGCAAAATCAGGTTCTGGGGCTTGATGTCCCGATGCAGTAGCCCATTTTGATGGATGACCCGAACCGCAGCACTGACCTGTCTGATGTAGTGAAGCGCGATCGCCTCAGGCAGCGGATGGTTGGGCAAAACAAGCGTATCCAGAGTCTGCCCAGGGATGTAGTCCATCACAATGTAGGGCAATCCGTCTTCTACAAAGAAGTCATTGACCCGAACAATATGAGGATGAGCAAATCTTGCTAACCGCCGCGCCTCATCCTGAAATTGGCGCTCGGAGCTAGCAAATCGTGGGTCTTGCCGTAAGGACTCGTTCAGGGTTTTGACGACAACGGCTTGGCCCAAAGCAGAATTGACAGCTTTGTAGGTAACCCCAAACCCCCCGCGGCCTAACTCCTGCTCGATAATGTATTTACCGTTTTGAAGAGATTTACCCACGACACACACCGACGAAATTGCAGTTAACAACTCTTCCAATCATCAACAATAAGGCTCTGGACAGTTTTTGGGGAGACTTCCCATGAGATGCTTCATAACTTTCCAGTTTGGCTGACAAGAAAACCAATCTTCTCATCCCCTAGATTGAAGACTATAACGTTTCTCCACAATTTGTGAACTGCTTTTTGAAAGCTAGGATAGCTGTGCTCGCCCTACCGTTCGAAAATCATTGAGAGTTCTTATCCTTGCAGATGAGTAGGTGAGCATAATTAAACATAAAATCTCAAATGCTAGGCTACTCGTATAGCGGGTGACATGGTATCTGAGATTTTATATTTAATTGAGTTGCGCTACTTGTGTTTAAGCCGATCGCTCAGAAGGCTACTTAAGGAGTGGTTGAAGAGATTGATGTTTCATACCTATAGCTAGAAAAAATTAACCTCTTTGAGCAATATTCTAATTATTACCGTACCTATATCCTCCGCTAAACTTGAAATCCACTTTTGCTACTGTAAAGTGATGGGAGAAGAGTTTAAATTTGATGAAAGCAAATTATGAGTCTGTGGATAATTAACAGCATTTCCCTATCAGGTGAGGTACGAGAGATAGATGGAGAAATAAGCCATATATCCATCTCCCGCACCTCGTCAGAGTGGAGGGAGTTATATCAGTAGCGTAGGTGAATTCTTTTTGTGGAAATAGCCGCTTCTCCACCACTTCTATAAAAAGAATTACAGGTTGAATTGTATTGCTAGAAAATACACGGATGCACCTGCTCTGAGAAAATGTTATAAAAGTATAGGAATACCTGTCCATTAAAGAACTATCATCATTAGCTTCAAAGATCTTTGAGAAGTTAATTCTAATGGGTGTAGCATACGAAAAATCAATTCTTGTTGGAACTTCTCATATATTCTTTTGAACATGCTTTCTTAAAAAATGGATTTTGTCAGCAGGACGTGCGTACAAATCTGTCTTTTTAGAACGCCTGTTGAAGGTATGAGATAGTTAGATGGGTACTATGGTGTATAAGCGCTTCAAACCATTCTTAAGAAAGATTAAATAGGGTTGCCCTATTGTCCCTATGCAACCTCCCCTCCACCTCCTGCTGCTAGGAGAAACTCTATCCCATTCTGATCTTCAGTCATTTCTCGTGCCGCTTTTTCAGAAACCCCAGTGGGCAACCATTCAGGTCAGTTCCATGGGCGAGGCATTGGATTACCTGTATGAAGCTTCTTTTGATGGAATTCTGATAGATCTGACGATTCCTTATGCACCTGATTTAGAGGCGATCGCCCACCTCTGCCGCACCTTTCCTAGCGTCGCTACGATCACGCTGATAGGAGCAGATCAGGATTTAGGATTGCAAGCTATTCAGCAGGGAGCTCAAGATTACCTGTTTAAGGATGCGACAAGCTATGAGGTGTTAGAGCGATCGCTCTACTGTGCCATTGAGCGTGTGCGTTATCAAGGCCGGAGCCGCTCACTTGATACACCCAAATTTGTTGAAGGTCGTGATCTCGCCAACCGTAAGCGTGCAGAAATTGCTCTTCACCATAGTGGACATATTTATGATGCGTTGATTCAGCCACTTCCCGATCTGATCTTACGCATGTCGGGGGATGGCAAATACCTTGATTTTTTTCCAACAGACACTTTTCAGGTGTTGGGAAGTCCCGATGTTGTGGGCAAAAGCATTTTTGATGGTAGCTTGCCTTACGAACTCGCCGTTCAACGAATGCAATATATTCAGCAGGCTCTAGAAACTGGGGAGTTGCAAGTTTACGAGCAGACACTTGAGATTGATGAGATTGTTCACACGGAAGAGGTACGCATTACAGTCTGTGATGACCACGAAGTTCTCATCATTGTGCGAGATATTACCGATCTCAAGCAAACAGAAGCTGCCCTTTATCAGTTAAATCAAGAACTTGAAGCACGGGTTAAACAACGCACTGGAGCTTTACAGGAGAGTGAGGAACGATTCCGCCAAATCTTTGAGCAAAGCCCCTTGGGCATTGCCATTTCTGACTTGAATGGTTGCATCAGCCGACTCAACGCGAGTCTGTCAGCCATGTTAGAATGCCCTGCCTCTGAGTTGTTAGATCAGTCTATTTATGACTTGCTGCAATCGCCCCAGCAAGATGACATTCCGCAACTTCAACAAATTCTAGAACATACCCTCACGATTGTTTCCTTTGAACGCCAACCTATTACGAAAACCGGCAGGAAACTATGGGTCAATGTGACGAGTGCCCTAATTTTTAATGCTTTTGGTCGGCCTTCCAGTATCCTGCACTTAATTGAAGACATTAGCGATCGCAAACAGACCGAAGAAAAACTCCAGCAAGTCAACGAGCGGCTGACATTGACCAATGCTGAATTATATCGAGCCACCCGCATGAAAGACGAATTTCTAGCGGTAATGAGTCATGAGTTACGTACGCCACTCAATGCAATTTTGGGCATGTCAGAAGGCTTGTTGGAAGGTTTTCTGGGAGAGTTAAACGATCGCCAGAAACACTCTATCTCGGTGATTGAGCGTAGTGGCAAACATCTCCTTGACCTCATTAATGACATTTTAGATTTATCTAAAATTGAAGCGGGAAAGTTGGAGATTCAGCTTGCCCCTGCTTCGGTAAAATCCCTATGTGAAAATAGTCTGGCTTTTGTCAAACAGCAAGCCTTTAAAAAACAGATTCAGCTCACTGTCGACATAACGGAATCCTTACCTAACATCATCGTGGATGAACGGCGGATTCGTCAGGCTATCATCAACCTTCTCTCAAATGCCGTGAAATTTACTCCAGATAGTGGCAGTGTCATACTAGAGGTTCGCCCCCTGCAACAGGCGGCCCAACTCTGGCTGCAATTTGCGGTAATTGACACGGGGATTGGCATTGCCCCGGAAGATGTCAAGCAGCTCTTTACCCCCTTTGTCCAGGTAGACAGCAGTCTCAACCGTCAATATGAGGGAACAGGATTGGGATTGGCTTTGGTTCGCCGCCTTGTTGAGCTACACCAAGGCAAAGTAGAGGCGACCAGTACCCTTGGGAAAGGCAGTTGTTTTACTATCTGCCTGCCCTACACGGTGCAGTCTTCAGCATCTACGTCTAAATCTCTGATAGAAGAGTTACCTTTGGCATCCATACAAAGGATTGGGCAGGAATTTCAGGCATCTGGGGAGGCGATCGCCCCCCTAAAATTCCAGCCCAGTTCCACAGTTACGACGCTGTCTACTACAAGAATTCCCAGCATCCTGCTGGCAGAAGACAACCCTGCCAATGTGGATACATTGTCCTGTTATCTCGAAAGCCACAGTTTTCAAGTAAAAGTGGCAAAGAATGGACGAGAGGCGATCGCTCTGGCCCAACAACAGGCTCCCGACCTCATTCTGATGGACATTCAAATGCCCGACATCGATGGCCTGGAAGCCATTCGTATTTTGCGGGCCGAACCCCAATTTGCCGCCATTCCCATTATTGCCCTGACGGCTCTTGCCATGGTTGGCGATCGCGAACGTTGCTTAGCCGCAGGCGCAAACGATTATCTCGCTAAACCCATTCCCCTCAAAGCCTTAGTAGAAACAATTCAACAGTTTTTGTCAGCCTTTTGATGCCCATTCAACATGAGGATGTGTGTGGCGTGTGAAGCACACCTTACACAACAGAAATTCACCAAACATAGTGAACTCGCGTCTTAAAAATATAAAAATTTTGAAGGTTATTGAAAAAGTTGATTGGAAGTGTGCGAACAGTACCCAAAATTAACCTTTCTCAGCGAGTTCCAGGATAAATGGACCGTGAGTAGTGCAAGGCACTTCTTACACCTAATAGACTAAGGAGGTTTCTGCATAAGAATTTACTCAGAATGTTGGTGCTTTGCCCGCGAAGCGGGCAAAGCACCAACATTCTGGGGGTAATTTCATTACTGGAAATCTCCTAAAACCTCTACGTTAGAGCCGTTCTATAGCACAGCCCTAACGTAGAGGTTTTAGCCTCTCATATTCAATAGCCCTCATTACTTTGCCAAAGCAATAACCTCAGCAGGGGCAACAATTTGAGGCAAAGTTGCTCCCTCTAACTTGGCCGTATTCAGGCGAGTACTGCTGAGGTTGGCATGGCTCAGGTCGCTAAAGCGTAAATTAGTCACTTCTAGGTGTGCACCTCGCAGATTAGCGTAGTACAAATCGGCTCCACTAAAGTTAGTGCGAGTCAGGATGCTCCCAATCAGATCAGTACCAACGAGGGAGCTACTGAGCAGAACTGCATCAGTCAAATCTGCACGAAACAGGTTAGCCCCACTCAAATCAGCCATTGGTAGACGGGTTCGATATAGGTTGGCCCGTGTCAAGTTTGCGCCAATTAGTCGGGCACTGGTGAAATTACTGCCGGATAAATTTGCCCCAATGAGTTGAGCACCGGACAAATTGATGCCATACAAATCCAATTCATTGAGTGAGGCGTTGCTCAAATCCACATCTTCAAAATCTCGTTCTCCGGCTTTATATCGTTCCAATAACTCGCTTAGTATCATGACTTTGTGTCCTGCTTATTTATGCCAGGGTCTGTTTTAAACGTTGCTTTTTCGTATGCGAGACGCCCGAAAAAGCAACGTTTAAAACAGACCCTGGAGCTGGCGCATACATGAGGTGAATTAAGATTGTCCACGCATGCATCAGGCTTATGGATGCTGAAGTGTGTCAGCACTCCTGATCAATCCCATTCCACGGAAAGGCTTGGCATTAGCCGTTGTAAGTTTTTGAGCGATCGCGTTTGCCACAACACTTTCTGGCTCCCTTGGATGCAGAGATGGGTGTTGCGTTCGTGCCGCAATTTGACCACAAATCGCGACAACATACTAATTCCAGAGCTATTCAAAAACTCTAGCTTACGTAGATCCATCGTGATGTTGTTCTGATCTTTTGAAGCATCAAGCATTGAACTGATCGGCGCGTAGTCAGTGAGACTTGGTAATTTGAGCAAGCCTTCAAACACCACAGTTGCACAGGTGGCATCATACCAGACACGGAAGTCATCGCCTTGAAGCGTATAGTTCATAAAGTTGGTCGAGAGTTAGTAAGCCAAATACTTATCCACTAAGGCATCATTGCTGTGAATGTTGACATGAGTGGGGCTGCAATTCATCGCAATGATGTGATTTAGTCTTAAGAGTAAATTGGTTTACTCTTAAAAATTACCAAGCACTAAGAGGCTGTTTGAAGAGTTATTTCTTTGTGCGCGTAGCGCACAAAGAAATAACTCTTGGCGGACCTTTTCACATAGTCTCTAAGATTAATGAACCAGGAAAATCACTTTAGGAAATCGCAGAAAATGCTGAGATTTTTTGAAATTGCAACTTTGTTATTGGTTTATCTCCGCTAATTCTCTAGCTAATCTTTGTTACGCCCATTAGTTCGCCGCTCTATGGGTGGCGTGAGGTGCTTCACATCTGAAGATGGGCATGGTGTTCCACCGATGGTTTGAGTGATAATCGTGGCAGAGTTTCCGGTTGAGGTGAACGTCTCATGACTATCCTGACTCAGTTACCTACCCCAGCCCATTTTGATCCAGCACGGGTTGGCGAAGTATGGCGTGTGCCCTATCAGGAGCGGGCTGTGGAGGCGATCGCTTGGGCCAAACGACATAATCTACCTCCTGCTCAAGTGGATGGTATGCGCATTTGCTTGTTAGCTATTGATGTGCAAAACACCTTTTGTATTCCCGATTTTGAATTATTTGTGGGGGGACGATCGGGGACGGGAGCTGTGGAAGACACGGTACGGCTCTGCCAGTTTATTTATCGTAACCTAGAGCAAATCACAGAAATTGTGGCCACGATGGATACACATACGGCCACCCAAATTTTTCACTCTGTTTTTTGGGTTGATGCAGCGGGCAATCATCCCTCCGCTATGACCATGATTTCGGTGGAGGATGTGAAGAGTGGGAAATGGCGGGCCAATCCGGCGATCGCTCCTCATCTCTCCATTAAAGATGTCGACCAGTTACAAGCCTATGCATTGCATTACGTGCAGCAGCTTCAGTCAGCAGGCAAGTACCTGTTAACGATTTGGCCCTATCACTCAATGTTAGGGGGGATCGGCCATGCCCTTGTACCTGCTTTTGAAGAAGCCTGCTTCTTTCATGCCATAGCCCGTCAACGGCAGACGCGCATTGAAATGAAGGGAAGTAACCCGCTCACGGAGAATTACTCGGTGTTGCGACCTGAGGTCATGATTGATCCGAGCAGTCGGGCGATCGCTCAGAAAAACCAGTCTCTTATTGAAACGCTGCTTACCTTTGATGCGGTGGTAGTCGCAGGGCAAGCGAAAAGCCACTGTGTTGCCTGGACCGTAGCAGATTTACTGAGTGAAATTAAGGCAATCGATCCATCATTAGCGCAAAAGGTTTATCTCTTGGAGGACTGTTCGTCCCCAGTGGTAGTGCCAGGCGTTATAGACTTCACGGATAGTGCGGACGAGACGTATCAAATGTTTGCTGATGCTGGAATGAATCGGATCTGCTCTACGGATCCGATGGAGTCCTGGCTGCGATTGTGATACCTCTTCAATGTGAAGCTACAGCTTATGTTCCGCGTCTCTAACGTGTCAGGACGGAGAATATAAGCTGTAGCTTCTATTGAATTGGATAAGAGACTTTTAGGTGACTTGAGTCCGGGTTAAGGGCGTTTTCGAGTGCCGCGCGTTGCGCGGCACTCGAAAACGCTCATTTTGGCGTGCGCTTTGCGCACGCCAAAATGAGCACTTCAGCTTATCCCGAACTGAGGTTAGGTAAGGCACTTCGGGTTACTCCCCGTGTTTAAGGTTGCCAGTGCTATCCTGATCTTGGGCGATCGCCCCACTGGATCGGGCCTTGCTGATGCTTTCATCCTTTACGGCTCCATGGTTTCAGTCCTTATCCCCAAATGAAAACTGAGTTTGAACGATGGTGAATTTTGTAGTGTCAAGTTTGACGGCAATTTGGGTGAGTGCGATCGCCCTGCTGTCAGTGCAAAATGCAACCCCGGTAACACTGCGCCTCCTGGGGTTTCAAATGGTTCCTATCCCTATCGGCTTGCTAATGGGATTTAGTGCATCTGCCGGCTTGGTAGGGACGGCTGTTTTGACGGCGGGTAGTCGTTCTGCTGCGCGATCGCTCGATCGGGATGATGATTTTGAATAACTACTTGCTCTCTACAATTTTGCAACCAACGGGAGGGTATTGCTCAACATGCAATACCCTCCCGTTGGTTTTAGAAACCCGAAAGTTGATCTAACTCTGCTTCGCTAAGAGGTTCCTCTGTGTTGAGGTAGCGGGTGCTGCCGTCTGGAGTTGAAACCATATTTAGGTAGTACTGGGGTTCATTGCCCTTTTCAACGGCAAAAATGCGTCGTCCAGTAGTATTCGAGAGCCGCTGTTCGGTAATGTCATTAAGAACATAACCTTCGGCTTGCAAAGATTGCTCAAAATCTCGGAACAGTTGTTGCCAGCGGGATTGGGGAGCCATCCAACAATTTTCTACACCATCGCAGGTTGCAACACCTTGTGGATGGGGAAAAGTGGCCCATGCGGTGGGTGGTGGGGTTTCTTCGGGAAGGGGTGAAGACTCGACCGGGGAAACCGGTGCGACGGGGGAAGGAGCCGGTGTGGTCGGGGAAGGTGATGGGGTTGATAGAGTTGGTGGGGCTGCTGGGGCCGGGCTCATGGGAGAAGGAGCAACGACTGGAGCCACGGAAGGGGGTATGGGAGCGGCAGCCACGGGCTCCGGAGATGGAGCCACAGAAACCATTGGAGATGGTTGCGAAGAAGGAAGTGCTGGGGGGGAGGCGGGGAGCGATCGGGAAACCTTTGGGATGTCTGTCAGGCTAACCTGTTCATCTTCCGGAACTTCAAGCACAGGTGGGGGATCAGACGGCATAGGTAGCAACATCCATAGACCATGCAGCACCAGGGACAGTATGAGCCAGGGGCGCAGACATAGCCGTAAAGGGACCGGGAGATTTTTCCAGAACAGTACCCACAGGTTGGGTGAGTCAAGAGTTGTCATTGCATACCATCTCGATTCAGCGATTCACTATTGAAAAAGATTGCAAGATAGTGACAGGCATAGTCGCTCTGACAGGTCAAGAAAAACATGACTAATTCTGAATGAGCCAGTAACCAAAGGCAGGAAATGCGCTTTAGTGGAATTAAAGCTCCTAAGTAATTAGGAATTACTTTCAATAGTGTACAATGCTTGTGGTTTATACCGTACAGCCTGACCTAAATTATCTGGGATCGCCGTTCAGAAAACGGTGGCTGTCGTGCGATCGCGTTTCATTCATTAGACGTCGTTACGAGGAGTCGTAAAACATGGGTAAGATGACGCGGCGGGTATTTCTCGCCAGCGGGGCAGCGACAGCGGCGATCGCCGCCGGAGCGTGGAACCGCTCTCAGCGGGCCGTAGCCCAAACAGGAGTGGTGAACCTCTACAGTTCACGCCACTATGACACGGATGAGTCGTTATATCAGGGCTTTGCAGATCAGACCGGAATTCGGGTGAATGTGGTCGAAGCCGAAGCTGATCAATTGATTGAGCGGATTAAGAGCGAAGGAGCCAACAGCCCGGCAGACTTGCTGATGACCGTTGATGCGGGCCGTCTCTGGCGCGCTGAGCAGGAAGAATTGTTCCAACCTGTTTCTTCTTCTGTATTAAGCGGGGCTATTCCTGCTAGCCTTCGCCATCCCGATGGGCTGTGGTTTGGCTTTACCCGGCGGGCACGAGTGATTATGTATCACAAGGATCGGGTGAATCCAGCAGACCTCTCTACCTATGAAGATCTGGTTGATCCCAAATGGCGCGGTAAGATTCTGGTTCGTTCCTCCAGCAATATCTACAACCAATCTCTGACGGGTTCGCTGCTGCATCACTTAGGTGCTGCTGAAACCGAAGAATGGGCCCGGGGTCTAGTTGCGAACTTTGCTCGTCCACCGGAGGGCGGCGACACTCCTCAGATTCAGGCGGTTGCTGCTGGCGTTGGCGATCTAGCGATTTCCAATACCTATTATTTAATTCGGTTGCTGAAGTCTGAGAACCCTGAGGAGAAGGCTGCAGCCGAGAAGGTTGGTATTTTCTTCCCGAATCAGCGCGATCGCGGAACCCACGTTAATATTAGCGGTGCGGGGGTGCTGAAGACCTCTCCTAACGCTGAAGCTGCGACTCGTTTCTTAGAGTATCTGGTAAGCCAGCAAGCTCAGGAAATCTTCGCTTCTGGGAACAATGAGTACCCTGTTGTAGAAGGAACGTCGGTAGACCCAACTCTGAATAGCTTTGGTACATTCAAGCAGGATGAGCTGAACGCTAGCGTCTTTGGGCGAAACAACGAGGAAGCTCTGCGGATTATGGACCGCGCAGGATGGCGGTAGGAATGTTCTGGTACAACATTCCTACCCGGTGAAGCGTGAACTCATCTAATTGGAAGCTGTGCTCACGTCATCATTACTATAGCGCTGCACGCTTTGACTCAACGGGTGGAGTGGGATATTAAGTGCCTCACTCCACCTTTTCAAAACCCAGGAATCTATTCGCCGTTACAAAATAACAGCCAAATCAGATGTCTGGGCTTTAAACAAAAGGTAAGCCTATAACAATACTCTGGACAGTTTTTCTGAAATCCTTGATTTTGCGTGCGCTTCGCGCACGCAAAATCAAGGATTTCAGAAAAACTGTCCGAACTAATGTATAAAGAAAGCGCAGTTTTTAAACTGCGCTTTCTTTATAGGCTTGGTACAGCGTTACCACGTTTACTTGTGAAGAGTTATAGATTAACCTTCAGAAGATTCTTGGCTGGCGGTGTACTCAGATTGGGGGTGAATGGCGACAATTCTGCCACCCAGACGGGTAATACGGCGCATTTCTTCGTTCATACGGCTGTAAGGAACTTGAATTGCGATTGTGCCACTATTGCGCACAGGGTAGCGATTGTTATCCGTTTGATCGCTTTGACGCAGGCCTTCTACTTCGTATACAAAAACACGGTTCTCAGAAGGGGCGCTAGAAGCACTAACGAGAGCTGAACGTCCTAACATGATGATCCTACTTTTATTCCTAGAGTGTGGTTGTAACGTTGATTATTCGTATCTAGTTGATTAGAAGCTAGTGTACGAAAAATCAACTCTTCATACAACCTCGATTGTTACAAAATGGGTAATTTATGCGTCATAAAACCCATAAATTACCCGTGCACACGAGCGCTTATTGAGCCACGGTAATGCTGGCTACTTTACCGCCCAGCTTGTTGATCCGCTGAAGTGTGTCAGAGAGTTGCTCATAGGGTACAACAAACTCTTTGTTGCTGCGGCGAACTTTGGGATAGCCGGGCAGATTGGTACCAGATACTTCAATGCGATAGAGGCGATCGCTCGACCCTGCACTGGACCGACCAAATACGCGAGTGGGAGCTGTCGCACGCTTTGAAGGACGATAGGCAAACCCTTCACCCGCAGGGGCTACCACAGCAGAAGCGCTGTTGCGAGCCAGTTCGCCAGCGAGGCGGGAGCTGGTGCCTTCCAGTTGGGAGCGATCGCTGTTCGCATAGCCACGGTAGAGACGGAACATGCGGGTGAAACCAACGGTTTTTTGGTTGGTTTGGGTGGCGAAACCACGGTAGTAAGGCACGATATTGTCGCCGAAGCTAGAATCGTATTCCGCAGAGTCGATGTAGGAATCGATGTCGGCTTCAAAGCCCTGATTCTGGTAGCGATCGAGGTGCTCAATCACTTCAGCTTCATCGTAAGGCGCGCGGCCTAGAAGGTGTTTGAAGTTCAGCTCGATAACGCGGGTTTGGAAGTTGGGATAGAGAAACTTGGTTTTGTACAGATCCGATTTGGCAACGGCCCGCACAAAGTCCCGAACCGAAAGCTTTCCGTTGACGAGGAGGGACTCCAGTCCGGTCAGACGCTCAGATTGCATCAGGTAGTCGTTACCCAGCACCTGACGATAGACCGCTTGCACAATAGCTTTGGCATCTTCTTGGCTCCAGTTGGGACGGAGTTCCATGGGAGATACATTTTCAAAAGCGGTTGTTCCGAGACGGGATGCAGCAGTCGTAATTGCCATGTAGGATTCTCCTAGCTCACATGTTAGTTAGGCGTGTAAACGCTGTTTGCTGATGGTTTGCTAAAACGCCTTTTGAGACGTAAAGCACTCAAAAAAATGACCTTCAAAACACGTCCTAAGCCGGGGTCACACTCACCACACGGCCGCCACGTTGATTGAGTCGTTGCAGAGTGGGTGAGAGGTCATCGTAGGATACGATGTATTCGGACAGGCTCCGACGTACCTGAGGTCTACGGGTGTTAGCCATCTGCATAGTTCGGATGCGGAACAGTTGGGAGCGATCGCCCCCACGGGTTCCCATTAATCCCTGACCAAAGGTTGCCGTGTGTACAGGAGTTGCCAGATTGCGGCCCAAGTCCTGGGTTAACCAGGCAGCATTGTTTTTGCCCTGGGCGCGATCGCTATTGGCATAACCCCGATACAGTTGAAACATGCGGTTAAAACCCACCGTTTTCTGACCCCGTTGGGTTGCAAACCCCCGGTAGCTTGGAACGATGGATTCACCAAAGTTTTCTTGATATTCGAGCGAATCAATATATGAATCGATCTCTGCTGCATACCCTTCGCAGGTATAGAGATCGACGTGAAATGCGATCTCTGCTTCGTCGTAGGGCGCACGGCCCAGCAGATGCTTGTAATTCAGCTCAATAAAACGTACTTGCGGTGTGGAATGAAAAAACTTATTTCGATAGAGCTCGGATTGAGCCAGTGCCCGCACAAAATCGCGCACTGAAATGCTGCCCTGGCGCAGGAGTGATTCTGCCGTGGTAAGACGCTCACTCTGCATCAGATGATCATTGCCGAACACCTGACGGTAGGCGGCTGTGATAACCGCTTGCACATCACCTTCCGTCCAGTTAGCCCGCAACTCTACCGGAGACACTTGAGCAAAGGGCTCAAAACCAAGCTGCCGAGCTGCCGTAGAACTTGTCATGGAAAAATCCCCTTAATTAAAAAAGGACAAACCGACAAATACGACCAGAACCCCAGAAAACTACCAGGGGGTTGCCCTGGACAGTTTCCTGCGGTTCTGGATTGGCAGAGCAATTAGCTCAGAGCGTTGATAGCGTAGTCGATGTAAGAGTTCGCTTCAACAGCGGCGTCGCCAGACAGACCGTGGTTAGCTTTAACGTGCTTCAGAGCTTCAACGTACCAGCTGGGGGAGAGGTCGAAGGTCTTGTTGATTTCAGCCAAACCAGCGATCAGGTAGTCATCCATGGGGCCGGTGCCACCTGCGATGAGGCAGTACGTAACCATGCGGATGTAGTAGCCGATGTCACGAACGCACTTGTCCTTACCACGCTGGTCAGCAGCGTAGTTAGCGCCCTGCATTTGGGTGGTGTAAGGGAACTTCTGGTAAACCGCGTTAGCAGCACCTTGAGCCAAGCTGTTAGATTTGGAAGCCAGAGCCTTAGCAGCATCCAAGCTAGCAGCAGCTTGACGGAAACGACCGAAAGCTACTTGCATCTCGGTGGAGCTCAGGAACCGACCTTGAGAATCAGCGGCGGCTACAGCTTCTGTTAAAGGCGTTTTCATTTTGATAATTCCTTGTCTTTGCTACGAAATGGATGAATGTCGTTCGTCAAAACTTGTTCAAGCTTTGAATTAAGCTAACGTCGGGCTTAGCCTACAGCAGAAGCAGCGCGATCGAAGTAGCTACCCAGTTCAGCCATCAGGCTGGAGCAATCGCCCTGGGTGATGTTGTTACGATCGTTAGCGATCGCGATCGCAGCTTCTTTCATCTTTTGAACACCAGTAGCAACGGAACCACCAGGTACGCCCAGTGCCAGGTAGGTCTCACGCAGACCGTTCAGGCAGCGATCATCCAGAACGCTAGCATCACCGGTGAAGGCTGCATAGGTTACATAGCGCAAGATGATTTCCATGTCGCGCAGGCAAGCTGCCATCCGACGGTTGGTATATGCATTACCGCCAGGAGAGATCAGTTGAGGCTGCTCAGCAAACAGAGCCCGAGCGGCATTGGCAACGATGGTGGAAGAGTTGGAGGTGATCCGGTTAACCACGTCCATCCGCTTGCTGCCTTCAGCAACCATTGCTTTCAGAGCATCGATTTGAGAATCGCTAACATAATCGCCCCGGGTATCCGCTTGAGACACCACTTTGGCAAACGCATCTAACATTCAAGTAGCTCCTAAAATCATGTTGATGGGCATTCGATTCAATCAGGCGTACGCTTAAAATCGTCTGAGGGCGGGCAAACGAAACTATTCCAACAGAAAAACCTGTAGGCTAGGACAAATGCAACGAAGCGTAAATCCTATATAAATAGTTGTCGGTTTGCTCAGAAACCTCAGTTCGACTTCGGCAATCTTGCGAACATCTGTAACGATGCCTCTCTTCAAAACCCGTCAAGTTCAACCAATCAATGGTCTCTTGAGGAGGGAAGAGATATGAACCTTGGCTCCTTTCCGGGCTTTTGGTTCAGCGCCTCTCGAACCGATGCCTACGATTAAACCAATCCGTTTGTGCAAAACCTGTGCAAATTGAGAGGTTTCACTGATGTTATAGATTAAAAAATGTTAAGCGATCGCTGAAATTAGTATCAGGCTTAGCATTCGGCATGTTGTGACTGGGATTACGGACAAGGTTGTTTGAAACAAACGTTTACATTTGGTTACATTCTGTCTCAGGATTTTGCGTGAAAGTTCAGATTCAGGGCGTGGAACTAGTAGGCTACGGCCTAAGTCCGCAACCTATGTTTTTGTGTAGGGTGCGAAGCACCCTACACAAAAACATAGGTGATGGATTTCCGCCTCAGCGTACTAGCAGCTTCCACGCTCTGAATCTAGATTTCTATCAGGGTTTTATCCAATTCTTAAGATAGGGTGAACACTCTGGATGTGGGGGAACTGCTTTACGATCTGCATTTGCACAAATAAACCGTTTCGACGAGGATCCTGAGAAGTCTGGCTCAAGTGTTGCTAATGGTTTCTGCGCGTAAAGCCATATTGCAGATGGGATCGTAGTCCGAGTTGCTGACGGTCGTGCAGGCGATGGCCTCATCGTTCTGAATTTGCTTCCCCTCTGGATTGATGTGCAGATTGAGGAGCGATCGCACTCGTGTTCCCTTGCGTTGTGTGAAACTGCCACGGAAATAACCCAGGGTGGGGTAAGGTAAGCCACAGATCCAACAGCTATCGATGTCACCGTCATCAAACTGCTGTTCTCGTTTCTGCCAGGATATATCGTTGGTAAAGCGAGTCACAACACCTAAATGGCTTCTCAAATAACGGGTGATAACATGACAGGTTGAATTAGCATTCTGAGTCATGCGAAAAGCAAATTCGAGAATATCTATCAACAGATATTTATGGTTTATGGCATAGGCTTTAGATGTTAAAAATACAAAATATTATTTGGTTTGAAGCGGTGTTTTGGATATTCTTTGTAACTAAAGCTCGAAATAAACGAGACAACTTTTTGAAATGTCTGAACATATTGGATGAAGGCGTAGGGGCGGGTTTTGACACAATCTCAACTACTAAAGTGAGATTTCCAATCAAACCCTGTCCTTGCGATCACCATCAATGGCAGGATCGCAAAGCGGGTCTTGTTGTCATGACAACGGTGGCTTGCTTGTCACCCTATGTAGGCGCGTAAACGGTGTAAACGGCTAACGATTCGGGCGGCTAGATCGGCACCAATGATGGGTTTGTAGAGGTAGTCATCGGCCCCAGCCGCAAATGCCTGGTTTTGGCTTTTAAGGTCGGTAAAATCGCTCAGAAATACAACGGGTAAGCGTTGCCAATAGGGGTCGCAGCGGAGAATTTGGCAGAGTTCGTAACCCGTAATTTGAGACATGTGAGCATTTAATACCAACACATCGGGATTGACTGCTTGAAGTACAATCCAGAATTGCTGGGGATCATCTAGTGTGGTCACCTTAAATCCCCAGGGTTTAAGCAGCGTAGGAAGGGCGCGCAGCCAATCCACATCGTTGTCTACGATCATCACCTTGGCAGGAGAATCCGGTACATTAAGGCGATGGGTAATGGCACTAATGGTCTGCTCAGGAGGTGTCACGGCTGGAAGGAATAGATGGCTGCCATGCCGAAGTGCATCCAGGCGATCGCTCAACGTATCGCGATCGCCCATCACCAGAATGGGTAAATTGGGAAACCGTTGGGCAAAGCTCTGAACCATTGTTAGCACCGCATTCCGGTTCTCTGCTAACTCGGGGCGAGATTCCGAGGGAAGTTGTACCAGCAGGGCATCGGGAGGTTTGATGGGGAGGCTGGCGATGGCTTCAGGCGTGAGCCAGGAAGCAGCACTGGTGGCAGTGGGTAGGGTGACGGTACGGAGCTGGCGAGCTTCAGCAGAAGCGGCGATCGCCTGAGCTTGGCTTGATCCCAGCCCTACCAGTAGAAGCAACGGTCCCTGGTTACTGGGTACCTGAGAGGAATGGACAACGGTACTGTTTTGAATTTCTTGCCGCAGAGCTGTGACCAGAGGGAACATCAGGCTAGCCTGGCGGGGAAGCAGAGACTCCTGGCTTCCCATCCAGTTTTCCAACTGGCGAGTCAGGTGTACAGCTTTGTGGAAGCCGAAGAGGCCGAGGGTTCCAGCCAGTTTATGGGCGATTTGTTTGGCCTGTGTTTGGAGGGGAGGCGTAAGGCGATCGCTCTGCAAGGCTTCCACAGCCTGCTCAAGCTGTCCAACTTGCTCCAGGGTTTTGGGCTGGGTGATTTGAACCCAGTTTTGGTTTAGAAAAGCAACGTATTGTTCTTGAGCCTCGGGGGTGATAGGAGCGAGGGCTGCGGTTGCTGGGGCGAGGGATGACGGCCCTGGATCCGGTAAAAGGCAGACTAACTCTTCTACGGTTTCTGCGGGTTTCAGATAGTAGCCGCGCCCGTGCAGGGTGGCGACGAAATCCGGAGGGGCACCTGCGGCGGTGAGCTTATTACGAACTCGACGGATGTGCGATCGCACCGTCGCTTCTGAAGGAAACTCTTCGGATGACCAGAGGCGATCGAGAATTTCTTCGGTGCTAAACACATGCTGGCTGTCCCGCAGGAATAGCTCCAACAATTCGTATTCCTTGCGGGTCAAGGTGAGGGGTTGGCCGTCATAGCTAACGTCGCAGGTGCCGGGATTTAGCATCAAGTCTCGCCAGATTAAAAGTGGCAGGGGATTGGTGCTACTGCGACGCAGGAGGGCTCGAATGCGAGCGATCAACTCCGCTCGATCGAATGGTTTCACGACATAATCATCGGCCCCGGCATCCAGACCCTGTACTTTAGCGGTGCTGGTGTCTTCAGAAGTCAGCAGCAATATCGGGGTTGTGTAGTCCTCGGCTCGAAACTTTTTGCACAGGCTGATGCCATCCAGCTTGGGCAGCATGACGTCCAGCAGGATCAAGTCGTAATCAAAGGTAGAACCGTAGCTCCAGCCCATTTCGCCGTCGGGCACAGCATCCACGACAAAGTTTTGGGCCGTCAGGCTGCGAGTCAGAGCTGCCGCCAGGGTTTCATCGTCTTCTACGAGCAGGATCTTCATATTCAAATTCTGCACTAATTGGGCCTCGTGCAGGTTTTAGATATGTGAATGGGTGCATTCCCAGTTTTGTGAGCGGGAATGCAGCTTGCGTAAATGGCCGTTCAACGCTGGCTCAACTTGTGTCGATTCACCTGAGCCTGAAGGCCATACGGAAACACTCGAATTCTTGCGGTTTAATCGTAGGTAAGTCTTAAAACTTGCCTACCTACCTGAGAAGGGATGTAGCGCATTATCCACCTATTTCCCCACCGCCTATGCCTTCCGTTCAAATTTTTAGTGCCAACGGCTGCCCCTACGCCCAACGTACTCGATTAACTCTGCTAGAAAAAGGCATTCCCTTCGAACTGATAGAAATTGACTTGCAGAACAAGCCTGATTGGTTTCTGGAGGTATCTCCCTATGGCAAAGTGCCTGTCATTCAGCATGAGGGAAATCGGGTCTGGGAATCTGCTGTGGTGAATGAGTACTTGAATGAGGTGTTTCCAGAGCCGCCGCTATTGCCAACGGACCCAGGACAACGGGCGATCGCCCGGATCTGGATTGACTTTGCCAACACCAAATTTACGACCGCCTTTTACAAACTGCTCCTCAGTCAGGACGCTGACAAGCAGCAAGAATGGGCCGCGGAATTGCGAAAGCACCTGCTATTTCTGGAAACGGAAGGGTTACAAAAACTTTCTGATGGACCGTTTTGGTTCGGAGATACCCTCAGTTTAGTGGATTTGACTTATTACCCCTGGTTTGAGCGATGGTCTGCGTTGGAGCATTACCGGGGATTGGCCTTGCCGGAAGAGTGCGATCGCCTCCGTCAATGGTGGGCTGCCATTCAGGCTCGTCCATCTATTCAAGAAACCATCAGTCCTGCCGCTTACCATATTGAGCAGTATGCCAAATACGCAAACAATACTGCTTCCGGTACCACTGCCCAGGAACTACGCAAGTACTAGGGCTGGTTTCAAAAGTTGTTTTTTTGTGTGCTTTGCGCATGAAAAAACAACTTCAGCTAAAGACGAGCTTCAACCAGAGCGCGAATTTCATTGCGAGTGAGCTCAATGGGATTATTGCGGTTCTGTGTTTGATCCAAAATTTTGTTCAAATCCGATGTCTGAATGTCGTACTTATTCAGGCGGGGCAGCTCAAGCTGTTCCGTCCAGTCTTCCAGAATGGCAACTAACGCGTCGCAATAGTAGGCATCAGATTTGCCAGATTCCTTTGAGAGGCGCTGTCCCAAACGAGCCATTTTGGCAATTGCCTCATTCCCTGGCTCTCGTGCCTTCATCGCTTGCCAGTTGGCCCGCACTGCCGCTGCCATTAACGTTCCACACACCACTCCATGGGGAATGGGGAGGAAGCCACCCATAGGAGAGGCGAGCCCATGCACGATGCCTAAGCCCGCATTTGCTAATATCATGTCGCCTTAAATGCACATAATACTCACTTTTGCACAATGACGATTTAGCAAGCACTCCAGCGTTTTTCCCTGACCTTATATCATGTGCATTTAACCAGACATGATATAAGGCAATACCGGAGCACAAAGACGCATAGGCCATGCTTTCTCGGACAGCAATCTCGGTTGCACCTTCACCACAGGCAAGAAGTAGATTGTCGGCGATCGCCTCTAATCCGCTCCAGGCGATCGCATCGGTCAAGGGAGAAGCGGTTGGGGATAAGTAGGGCTCCAGCAATTGGGTAAAGGTATCCAGCCCACAGGCCGCAGTAACAGGCTTGGGGCAAGAGATGAGTAACGTTCCATCCACAATCACCGCATCGGGAATGAAATTATCGTGGCGCAGAGACTTTTTGTAGCCGTTCTCGCCAACCTCACTAATGACAGCATTTTTGGTTACCTCGCCCCCTGTTCCAGATGTTGTTGGAATAGCAATGTAAGGGACTTTAGTTCCGCTATGAGGGAGATTACGCCCAACTCCTTCCAGGTGGTCAAAGATGGAGTTTTGATGGGGCAGCATGGCTGATAAAGCTTTGCCCGCATCGATAACGCTGCCACCGCCAATTCCAATGACGACGTATGTCTTGAGTGTTTGGGAACAGAATCTTCGTGCGATTGCGTTTTACCGTAGATGGGGTTGTAATGCCGTCGATACACAGGCGTTTCAGATTGGCCGTGATACTCAAAGTGATTTCTTGATGCTTCGTAGTGCCAATTCCTAAAACTGTGAAGTTAAAGGATACCTCTACCATTTTTCTAAAGTCATTACTTTTGTATGTGCGATGGGCACGCAAAAGCAATGACTTTAGAAAAATGACGACCATGTTGTAATAAACCCTCGATTTTCTTGGAAAGCTCACCGTAGTCGGGCTCTTCAAGAAAACCGAGGGTTTATTTTGTACGAGTCCCTAGTGCCTAACACCTGTGTAGGGGAAACCTTGATATAACATTTCTGCCATGCGGATGTTAGGCGATCGCAACCAACCAATCGTTTTGAAGAATGACATTTAAGTATGTTTTAGAACTAGTATGCTGAGGCGTAAATGTATCACCTATTTTTTGTGTGGGGTGCAAAGCACCCCACACAAAAAATAGGTGACAAACTTAGGCCGTGGTCTACTAGCTGAATTTCTTTGTATGAGGTGTTCTAAAAGAATCAATACGGGACAAAATCTGGGCTTTAAGGGTAGTTCTAATTTTTTGCCCCATCCTGAGATTTACAGTATTTATAGTTGCTGATTTTCGTGCATGAGGTACACGAAAATCAGCTTCTTTAAAAAGCGCTAGAGGGCTTTCTAGGCGCCTTGCTGCGAACCCAGCGGGCTATCTGACGCCGTTTTGTCTCTTTCACCACGATGATGCCACTGCCCGTCGCCGCCTTCCTCGTAAGTGTTTCTAACGGAGTTCCAGGCAGTTTTGAGGGCAGACTGCTCATCCATGCCATCAGAGGAAGCACTATTAAAGGCAGCCATAAAAATCTGCTGCGCAGCTTGAGGTAGGTTAGATTTAACGTCTTCAGGTAAAGCTTCTAGATTTTCATAAGGCATAATCATTTCCCCCTTATTGTTTCGGGATCAACACTTAATACGGATACCGAAGTTTAGCCAAAGTCAACATCTGTCATGGGACGCAACTAGGATTCAGAATTTATCTATATTTAGACTTCTCTGCTCCTCGGCTTTTTTGGCAAAGGCAAGCCTAGACGAGCTTTTGGTCAGTTTTCTCAATTCAACATCAAACCTAAAATGCTATGCCACCTGTCTCGCAGGTGGCATAGCATTTTAGGTTTGATAATGATGCCCACCTGTCGACGCGGAAAAACAGTCTTCCAGGTAGGTTTAGAACATGCCTTAGACAGCTACAAAGTCTACTTCAGTGATCAGGCTGACATTAACACGCCAAAGTTTAGCAATGACTCCATTAACATCAGAAATTGTTGTTCGGCTGCCTTCCTGGGTAATTATCAAATCTTCATAGGTTAACCCATTCGCTAAACCAAGACGATCAACGCCATTCTTAAAGTCAAGAATCTTTTCAATTCCAGAACTAGAGCGCAATACAAAAACATCCGAACCTGCGCCACCCGTAAGTTGATCTACCCCAGTCCCTCCATCCAGAGTATCTTGGCCAATGCCCCCGTTTAAATCATCGTTACCCGCATCACCGTTCAAAAGGTCATTTCCAGAACCGCCAAATAACCGATCTTTACCATTTCCTCCCTTAATCCAGTCATTCCCCTGGTTTCCGTAGAGGAGGTCATGGCCAGCAAGTCCTTCAATTTCATCAGGAGCCGTTGTACCAATGGTTGTATCTTTCCCTGGAGTTAGCCGAATCAGGTTAAATACAGTCAGCTCAAAGGAATCACTGACGGATAATCCTGCTGTATCTGTGGCGGTTACTGTGACGGTATACGCTCCTGCGCTCGTGGCAGTCCCCTGTATGATGCCTGTGTTTGGATTCAGCACCAACCCACTGGGTAACCCAACAGCGGAATATAGCAGGTCATCATCGACATCGGGATCCTGGAAGGAGGTACTGATATCTAAAGTAAACTCACTGCCGTTATTTGTGATTGCATTGGGAATGGGCTGGGCGATCGCTGGCGGGTTTGAAAGCTGGCCTACTTCAAATTCAACAACCGTGTAATTCGTACCCACAAGAATTTCAACTTTTCCATCGGCATCGGTATTGGCAACCATCAGGCTGTTATTGTTACCAACACTGGCCCCTAACACTTCACTTTTCCAAAGTGTCATCGAGTGCTTCAAGCTATAGATACCGACCGAAGTGCTGTCTGTGTAAACTAGCTCAACGGTACCATCTTCATCAAAATCGTAAGTTTGCAACCCAGTGATGGGGCTGGAGCCAAGCTGTAAACTCTGTTGAGTCTGAAACGTTTGTCCCTCTACAACGAGAACTTGTCCACTATTCGTTCCTGCTAAAATCTCTTGTTTGCCATCCAGGGTTAAGTCGTGTAGGTGAGCACTCGTCACCCCACTAAACGAGCTTTGCCATTGCTGGTGTGTCTTTCCATCGAACACAAAAAGACTGTTATTGATCGCTACAATTTCCTGGGCTTCATCATTATCAATGTTGCCCACCTCGATTTCAGAAATGCTTGACCAGTAGCCACCAAGATTGATACTTTTCCACTCAACAGCACCCGTTCTTGCGTCCAGGATGTAGGTATAGACGCCAGGAGCCCCCGTATGGGCTCTGGAACCGCCTGCAATGATTTCGTTGGTACCATCGTTGTCTACATCGGCGATCGCCAATGACTGCATCGGCGCACCTTGATCGTAGAAGTAGGAGTTTTGAATTTGCTTCGTCTGTCCATCAAGAACGTAGATGGCGCCGTCGTAAAGGCGATCGGTCGCAACCACAATCTCCTTCACGCCGTCGCCATTAACATCGCCCAGTTCTACATCATGAATACCGGTCCAAGTCGTTCCTCCAAAGAAATTGGATTGGCTTTGCCATTCAGACGTATGAGTCGTAGAGTCCACAATGGAGACGATACCATCACCATAACTACTGTTACTTCTAGATGAGGCAAAGACAAGTTCTTGGGTTCCGTCGTTATCGATGTCGTCAACGTCAATGGCATTAAATGGTCCGTCAAGGTGGCTACTTTGCCATTCCTGAGTTCCCGTTGCCAGATCAGAAATATACAGATAATCAGGGCCTGTTGATGTTGCTCCAGACCCCCACACTATCTCTAACGTTCCATCACCATCTAGATCGGAAATCGCGATATTGGTTACACCATGCTCAGGGTTATTGATGGTACGTTCTTCCGTCAATGTTTTAACGTCGTACGCATGAATGGAACCCCATTGCCCGTCACCGTAGAGGATTTCATCCACTCCATCTCCATCGATATCGGCAACTTGCAAGGTGCCAATATCCTGGCGTGTGTTAATCTGCCATTTTGGAGATTGGAGGTCTGCATCGAAAGCTGTGATGTAATACCAGGCAGACGCTCCGATAATTTCCTGGATACCATCTCCGTCAACATCTGAAAGTGCGATCGAGCTGCCAAATTCACCTCCAGCATAGGTCCACTCAACTGTTGCGGTTGTACCGTTTAGTTGGATAACTTGCCCACTGGACAAAACAATTTCATTGGCCGCATCACCGTCCACATTGCCGACTCTGACATCTCCAGCACCATAATTAAGTTGATGCTTGAGTGTTAGTGAACTTGCATCATAAATAAAAAGATTATTGTTGTTGACTACAACAATGTCATCTACAGAGTCATTGTCAGCATCCGCGAAAATAATCTGATTGATGGCGCTTCCTGTAGGGCCTAGAAGCGTTGTTTGTTCGAGTGTTTTGCCATCATAGACAACAATGCTACCGTCTCCAAGGCCTAAAAAAATACTGGAGATTCCATCACCATCAGTGTCAATGGCTGAGATTTGAGAGATGCTGGATGTGTAAAGACCACTGATCCAGGATTGGGTATAACCTCCTGTAGCATTAGGCTTCAAAACATACCAAAAACTGTTGCCTCCAAATGTTGAAGTAGAGCCACCCGCAATAATTTCAACGGTACCATCGTGATCAATGTCTGCAGTAATCAATCCACTGGCACCAATTCCTGTACCCAAAATGCCGGTCGTCCAGGCTCTCTGAACGCTGGGCTGCAATTGTTCATCCGGTAAGTTGCTTGCGGATAGAGTTGATTCAATACCATTCTGGGACATATTCATTCCTTCTGAAGAATCACTATTGCAATGACGAGTTAGGCTGATGAATGAATTAGGGTCTGTGGGAAATTGCTTGATGAACTGGCAGAGTGAATTTTGTTGTCAGTTGTGGTTACTGGTTAATTGCGTGAACTTTGAAGAGTTGCGATCGCTTTAGCAACACTAGCTTCGTTCCGACCTTTCACTTTGGAAGTGGGTTCGTTGCATGATTCATTCGACTTTTGCCTGAAGTCTGGATTCAATCGGAACATCACTTATGTCTAATTTTATACTTAATCGCAATTAATAAGAGTACCCATGAGGGTACTTTACTAAACGCTAGCGTCAGTTAATACCGGGAAGATCAAGAAGTGAGTTACCTATTCTGATACCTGTATCAAATCCGTTGAAAGGGACAGAGTATGCGGTGGTGCAGCCTATTCTGCTCCTTTAAACGGAGATCATATTACAGGCCCTGGAAAGCTGTTTGAGAAGTTATTGAAACGGTTGATTTTTCGTGCTCGTTGGATACGGAGAATCAACCGTTTCAAACAGTAGTTGGCACACGTTGCATGGATTGCTTACTGCCATATTATAGGCTTCCGTGAATCCATTTTTGAGGACGTGAATTGTTGCGCTGCAGAGGCACGTAACGACTCACGCAGGAAGTTTAATGATTGGGCTTTAAACGTATGGTCACTTGTTGGGAAAGGGGCGCAAACTGCCCTTCTCAAACACTCACTAAAATAGCAGACTAGTGGGTCATCTGGCGTGAGTATTGCCATTTCAGGTGGAGCATTTCAGGCCACCAAGGACTGGGTTACAGCCCCAGACCCTCCTAATCGATGCTTAGGTCGTTTAGATCGC
>NZ_JAMPLB010000040.1:0-62599 GCF_039962325.1 Leptolyngbya sp. PL-A3 | reverse complement strand
CTTCCTCATTTGTGGTGAGTTTAACCGAACTTACTAAAGGATGTTTTCACTACCCATAGCGCTTGGCTATTGTTCAGGACGCTTGATGTGTGGGTCACCTCTTCCAGCGCTTTACTAACATAGCAACTCTCATAGCATTCTGTAAACCCCCCTCCCCTCCCAAAAATGCAGCTTTTCTTGAATCTCCTTGAAACCCTTCTGTATCCTTAAGAGATTCAGATTGAAGATTTAGGGGAGATATAAGACTCGGATTGAAGGAAATATCGCCACAAGAGGCTTGCAATATCCCTATTTTGAGATGATGAGCTGGGCCTAGGACCTCGGTTGGGAAGGCCTCATTCCCAAACCCTTGACCAAGGGAACGGTTGCCCATTGCCCTAGTTCCTTTGGCAAATAGATGCGTTAGACCGCTTCGCATCGTTGAGGTTGGGAGTAGTTTTACTGAACAGGCTTCAGCAGTAGGTAGTTGCAAGCAGACGGTCAAATGCTAGGACACTTCAGTGAAGTCACGGTTGTGAATAGATACCAAGTGGTGCTCACCGAGCCGGAGACGATCACCCGTCAGATCATTTCTATAGAACGAGTAAAGCAAATCGCTTGCAGCAACCTAGGTGTAGCCTACTCTAACTTCAAGTAAAAACCAATTTTCAAAATTCTAAATGAAATTAAAGGTTATTTCATTGTTACTTCATATGCGCTGGGTAACTTAAGATTACCAACCTATTATGTGCAGTTCTATGGTCAATCTCCGTTCTCTTGTTAGCCATTTGAAGTCTCAGCATAATGCAGGACAGGGGTATGGCCCTGCATCTGATTTGGCTTACATGCCAGATGATATTCTTATGGAAGAGTACGATGCTGCTCTACTTGGTAACCAGAACAGCTACATATTAAAGGATTGTTTAAAAGAAGCCACCCGCAGAGGTTTGGTTTCTACATCCAGATAGGAAATAGGGTATGCCTGGTTAAAGCGATCGATACTGACTCTAACCAGGCATAATGGCATACTATGGCTCAACTATTTCGACCCATTGTGGTTCAGCTATGTCCGAGGCACTAGGGCTCACAAACCATTTATTAGCAGGTCTGATAACAATTTCTGTGGCCCTTACTTGGCAGAGATTCTATGTTCCATGTAGATAAGCAGATTTACTAGTTCAGTAAACCAGATTGACTTTGAGCAAGTTCCGTCCTATCTATAGTCGATCTGGCCTTCTGGTTTCTATAGAACCTATGTTCCTATTAAGACTACAGCCTTTCCCTGCCTGAAACCGAAAGCCTTGATGCAGCGATCGCGATCGCGTGATGTCTTATTCCCATGATCTAATGAGCCGGGTTAATTTGGATATGGCTAGGGCACCCGTGTCATTTGTCAGGAGATACTCCGGTAAAACCCATTGGGAACATAGCATCAACGAGTAAAGGGTCCTTAACAGGAATTGCCCTGCAGAGTGAGTAGTCGTAGCAGTGTATGGAATTTTAGTAACGGGTAATTGCAGCAACCCTTAGGGCTGCATCCCCAAGTTATCTACGGCAAGATTCATAGCTCACTCTAGTTACCCAATGCAGCACTGATTTCACTGAGCCTAGACAAAGCAGTACGAAAGCCAGGGCACGATAATCTTCTATTACGGTTTCCGGAGTGTGAGTGGAGAAGGGGAAAATTCCCCTTCTCCACTCACACTCCGGACCAATTGCCTACTTTACCAATATGGCGTAATGGCAAAATGAAAAATTGGTTCATCGTATAAAGTCAGCCGCTTTTCTTATGTACAAGCCTTTTCTTATGTACAAACAAACTGAGCTCTACGGCAACTTTAGTTGAGCCGCTCTTCTAGCCAAGAACTCATGAACACTCAAAAGTGGTTTGTCTACGTGTTTACGGACAAACCACTTCTGAGTATCCAATTGTGGAATGGCGATTACTTTAGCAACGTTTGAAACTCAAATTCTTCATTTCCCAGGCAAATGAAAGTTTCATCTCCTAAAACCCATGCTCTTGCTCTATATTGGGCTCTTTCGCCTAGCCTGTTCATAGAGATCTTCCATCGCTTCAATAAACGAATTATCCCGTGTCCAGAAGGCAGGATAATCCCCTTGTTTTCTGACAGCAATTCCCGGAACCAAGACTTCAGGTAAAGGTTCTATAGTCTGGGGTAAACGTCGGGCTCCATGCCAGAAATTGCGCAGCCCTCCAACGTCATCGGCGGCTTGAAGAGTGGGACGTGTGTAATAGGAAGTAGCCGACTGGGGCGAACGCTTTTGAAGCTGAAGTTCAGCAGCAAGCGCTTGACCCAAAGAAGATTTAGCTAATTCTTGATGCAGGGCTTCGCGGGATAAGCCACGTAGTTCAAACAGAAGAAATGGATCACGATCTAGTTCAGCAGCAACCATATAATGCACTCCTGCAATGTGCTTACAGGGATTGCTGTAGTCTGGGCAGGAACAGCTAGACTTAAAATCTTTGCGACTACGGGGAAGTAAATTTAATCCTAAAGTTGCGAAGGAATCTTCAATATTGTCGGGAATTTCGTTGAGTAGAAGGCGGGAGATGAGGCTGGCCTTGGAAGCAATGAGAGCGATCGCTGCTGTCCACTTTGCTGCACTGATGGGCAGAAATTTAATCGTTGTGGTGTAAAGCGGTTCTTTATACACTCCAAAATAGGGATTAACAGACCCTCTCACTTGCGCAGTTACCGTTCCCTCTTTTATTTCAAAGCTTTTAACTTTGCCGCCATTGGCATAGGAACGTCCCCGACTCAAGCGCCCTGAATCTGTAAACTCTTCCAATGCAGCAATGAATTTCTGTCCCCACCAACTGCGACTAAATTTACTCATTTCTCAACTGACCTCGCCATAAAAGTTGAACAGATTAGAAGTGGGGAAATCCTCATTCCATAACAGCACTCTTATTCAAAGCAATGAGTTGTCTAAAGGCATCATTATCTAATTCCGTTAGCCAGGATTCATCGGCCCCAACAATAGAACCCGCTAGTTTCTTCTTATCTTCGATCATGTCGTCAATGCGTTCTTCCAGGGTTCCGATCGCGACAAATTTATGTACAAATACATTCTTCTTCTGTCCAATACGAAAGGCACGATCCGTTGCCTGGTCTTCAACAGCAGGGTTCCACCAGCGATCGAAGTGAAAAACATGATTGGCCTTGGTCAGCGTAATACCTACCCCTCCAGCTTTAAGAGATAGGACAAAAACAGAAGGTTCTGTTTCAGGATCTTGAAATTCATTAATCATCTGCTCCCGCTTTTTACGAGAGGTGCCCCCATGCAGGTAGTAGGTGTTGTAGTGGCGAGTTTGGCGTAAATACTTTTCGACAGCTTCTCCAATTTCAGTGAATTGTGTGAAGATCAGGAGGCTTTCACCCTCGTCGATCGCCTCCTGTACCATTTCGTCTAAGCGGGAAAGTTTGTGCGATCGCTCCGGTGTAAAGTCACTTCCGTCCTGAAGAAATTGCATGGGATGGTTACAAATTTGTTTCAGTTTTGTCAGCGTAGATAAAATTAATCCCTTTCGCTCAATTCCTTCCGTCGTTTGGATCCTTTCTTCAACATCTTTGACCACGGCTTCATAAAGTGATGCCTGCTCCTTGGTTAAATTGCAGTAGAGTTTCTGTTCAACCTTGTCAGGTAAGTCTTTAATAATGGATTGGTCTGTTTTAACCCGGCGTAAGATAAAAGGCTCGACCAGTTTCTTCAACGTTTCTGCTTGTTGAGGCTTATTGTTTTTTTGGATGGGTAACTCAAAATTCCGGCGAAATTGGGTTTGGTTTCCGAGATAACCCGGATTGAGAAAGTTGAAGATTGACCACAAATCCATCAATCGGTTTTCGATAGGAGTTCCAGTTAAGGCTAATCGATGAGGAGCGGAGAGCTTTAGAACAGACTTGGTCAAATCAGCTTTAGGGTTCTTGATGTTTTGAGCTTCATCCAGCACAACACGGTGCCATTGAATATCACTGAATAACTTGATATCCTTCCGCGCCAGGGTAAAAGAGGTAATAACAACGTCATTTTCCCGGCAGGTTTTCTTGAACTCCTGGCTCTCCTTTGTCCGTTGGCTTCCGTGATGCACGGTTGCTCGTAACACTGGTGCAAACTTCTGGATCTCGCGGTGCCAATTGCCTACCACCGACGTAGGAGCAATCAACAGCGTGGGTGGAATTTTGATACGGTTTTTCCCGGCCAGTTCTCGCTCCTGCAATATACGGGCAATTACCTGGATCGTCTTTCCCAAACCCATATCGTCAGCAAGACAACCGTTCAGGCCGATCTCTTCTAGATATTGCAGCCAGGATACGCCTCGCTTCTGATACTCCCGCAAATTACCCTGAAGCTGAGCGGGATCGTCTACGGGTTGCAGTTGCCCTTTATCGTTTAGTTTGCTCAGCATGTCAGATAGAACATCCTGGCGATCGACCTGAATCTCCAGTTCCTCCTCATTACCTGCTGTCAGTTTTAGAAAATCTAGCAAGCTCAACTCTGGGTTCTCCTGCTGTTGAGCCTTCCAGAAGGTTAGCATTTGCTGCATCTTGTCCTGATCCAGCTCCATCCACTGGCCTCGGAACTTAATCAATGGTGTTTTTGCATTCACCAGTTGTTTCCATTCCTGATCCGTAAGAGGCTCATCACCGATCGCCAATTCATACTGGTACTCGACCAGGGTTTCAAGCGAGAAGTAAGCGCTGTTCTTCGTCTTGCCCCCAGACACAGACTTACCCTTTGCCCTTAAACGAACTTTAGCCCGCCGTCGCCCCTGCGGTGTCCACCAGGAAGGCACAATCACCTTATAGCCCGCATTCTCCAGTACCCAAGCGGATTCTTTCAGAAATGCAAATGCCGCGTTTAAATCCAGATAAATTCCAACTGGCTGATCTGTATCGAGCCCTTTCCAGAGTTCTGGATACATGCGAGCGGCGTATCCCAGGTTGGTTAGCAGATGTTGTTCAAAGTCCTTTCCCAGTTGCTTTTTCACC
Source organism: Leptolyngbya sp. PL-A3 (assembly GCF_039962325.1). Lineage (NCBI taxonomy): Bacteria > Bacillati > Cyanobacteriota > Cyanophyceae > Leptolyngbyales > Leptolyngbyaceae > Leptolyngbya > Leptolyngbya sp. PL-A3. The sequence goes on along the minus strand of NZ_JAMPLB010000040.1, from coordinate 57,608 downwards.
TGTTGTTGTTGCTTAGGCTTCATACGCCAGTAGTCCAGCAAGGCGACTCGCAAGGATGGATCACTTTTGGGTGCTACCTGCAATTGCAACGCCCAGGGGTCTTCTGGCTGAAGAGGATCTTGGAGTTGAAAACAAAGGTAGAAAGGTTGCTCAGTTTGAGTACGAACGATGCGATCGCGCCATGCCAGCCATTGTTTGTACTGCTCCAGCTTGTCGACAGATTTCCACGGCCGCCCCGATGGATGCAGACAGGCATAGAGGAGAGAATCTGCAATTGTTTTTTCGTAAGCTTGCGTGGTAGGGATATGCGTCGCAATGTCGGTTAACAAGCATTCCGAAAAGTGACGTAACAGGGTTTCGCGATCGTAAAACAAAGGCGTTTCTTGGGGTTTAGAAAACCCGGCAACACAAATCAGCGGCATGTAATCCACATACTGTTGCACTGTTGTTTCATACTCTTCACCAACGAACTCCCATGCGGGATAAATCTCAAAATTAGAAGAGTCTGTCGTTGCGGTCACATCAATCGTCTGGGTCACCGCTGTTTTTCTTGCCAGCTCCGCCGAACGGCGACGAGTTGACGTCGCTGTGCTACCTCGTGGCTTACGGGCCTGGGTGGATGCCGTCTTTTTGGAAGTTGCCTTAGCAGCGGTTGCGGTCTTCTTGGCACGAGACTTTGTCTCTTTTAGCGGTACAGGCGGCAATTCTCGGTATCGCAGGGCTGGAATGTATTGATCCTTATAAATAATTCGTTTGAGTGCCTGAGTGTAATGGAACCAGAACAATAAATCTGAGCCTAACTGCACATCAGCCAGGTTGTGCATGGCCAGGAAGTGCAAGTCATTGAGAACAGCCACAACCGAATTTGTGAGTTCCCCGTTTTTGGTTCGAATTACGGTGGGACAGCAGTCTATTTGCCAGTACTGCCACTCAAAGTTCTCCGGTAATTCTTCTTCCAGATACCGGGACAATTCCAACGAGGGAAGCGGTTCATTGTTGACGGTTGGCAGCAGGAAGTATTTTGGTTCGATGAGGTTTACGAGATTTGGGCGATCGCCCCCAGATTGCACTCCAAAATCATCGTGGAGCACTCCAGCTAAATCTTCCGACACCAGCTGGCGAGGATGGCGTTGGCTTTTAGCACTCAACGTCTGCCGTTCTGTAGTTTCAACCCAAAGATAGAACGAACCCTTCTGGACAAAATCTTCAGTCGTTGATGCATCCTTTGCTCGGTTCTCACCTACTTGGGGAATCCATGTTCCATGGAGAATTTGCATGGCACACAAACCTATGGCGCGGTGATAATTGCCTTTTAGGGTACCAGAAATTTTCTGTAAGTTGGATGAAGGGAAGCCTTGCGGCAGGTATCTTGTAACAAAGTACCTACCACGGGGGTTTCAGACCTGAGTCTTTAGGCGGGTGTCAACTCAGCAAGGTTTCTATCTCCTGCAACAGCTTTTCAAGGCGAGCACTTTTCTTGGGGTCTTTCCAGATTTTTGTTTTCTTGATGGCTTTTACCACAGCCATCAGCTTAGTCGAGATCGCCTCAGGAACATCGTCCTGTTGATGACGTTGCCGTAAGGATTTTACCTTTTGTTGAATCGTATCCACCGACAGGTTATGCTTCACAGCCTCGTCAAGCAACTGCTTTTGACGAACGGGATCTTTGATTTTTAGAACTTCGTTGACCTTGGTATAACTCAACCGACCCTGTTGCAAAATTTCTTGAATCGGTTCAGGTAGCCTGAGCAAGGGAACGCGATGCTTTCGGAAGCTCTCCGGGGTTAGGCGTCCAACAACATCAAACACGTCTTCAATAATGCTCCATTCCTCACTACGGACAACGTTGTCCGTAAGCCCTCGTTTTTGGTTAGAGGCCCGGTTCAGAATGCTGACTACTTCTTCTGGGGACTTCTGAAGATTGCGGCAAAGCATTCCCATAATTGCATTTGTCTCCTCCCACTTGTTGAGATCCCCCCGCTGCAGGTTCGAGATCGCTTTAATATCTTCGGCGGTAAAGTCATCTACCTCAAAGATTCGGCAAGGCACCTGAGTGAGCTCGGCAATTTCCGCAGAGCGATGGCGCTTCTCCCCAGCTAATAAGTCATATTCATTTGAATCGGGTCGCGGCCGAATTGAAAGGGGGTCAATAATACCAACCGCCTTCATCGATTTGGCCATTTTTTCCAGCTCATCGGGATCAAAGTACCGTCGAGCCTGGCTGGGATCGCGATTAATTTTGGAGCGGTCTACCCATACAATTTTGGGTGCCGAGTTTAACGTTGCAGCCTGTGCTTCGGCTTGAGGCCTGGAAGTTTGCTCCTCCATTGGAACTGAAACGGTATCAACGGAATCAGTGGCACTGTCTCCCTTGTTCCCAATCACAGCCATTAAGGTTTTGAAGCGGCTACTCTTTTCCGGCGGCATGCATAATCTCCTTTCCAATCGTGCAATATTCATTCCAGGCCATGCGAGCCCGGCGATCGCCCTTCACCTTATGCACTAAAATCCCGTCATTCCCTGCTTTCTGAAACGCGACGGCCTCGCGAATTTTTCCAGTAAATACAGGAAAGCCCATCTCTTTCAGAAAATCTCGGGCATCCGCTCCTTCTCGCCGGGGTGGTGGGGGAACTCGGGTCAGCAGGACTCGGTATTTGCCAGTTCCAATTTTCTGAAGCAGCTCAACCGTTTGTACCAGAGCATCTAAGGATAATGTATCGGGGGTTGTGGGTAGCACCAATAAATCACATCCCTCAAGGATCTCTTTCAAATCTTCGGCTTCGGCCCGAGCCTCAGTATCGATCACGAAGTGTTCACAGGCGCGATAGCGTGCGGCCTGGTTTACTCCGACGACCTTGAAGGGAAGGGGTTGATTGTTGGCTAATCCACGTTCTGCCCAACGACAAGCGGAGCGGTTAGGATCGCCGTCAATTAAAACAGTATCGCCTCGTTCTTGCAGGTACGCTGCAATGTGAATTGCCGTGGTAGTTTTAGCAACACCACCTTTGAAGCTTGCTGTGGTAATAATCATCCTGCTATTCGTAACAGCAACATTCACAGTGTAATCTGTTTACGGACAACCGCTTTATATTAAAGCTATTTTTTAGGGCAAAAGAAGAAGATAAACCCTATGTGTGAACTCTCTTCTTTTTTTAAAAAGCCGTTTGAGAAACATGTAGTAGCCACATCACATGCAGTGTCATTCCCGTATGTTTCTCAAACGATCAAGATATTTCTATGAAGTGATCAATCTGGACAAAAAGAGGACGGATGCAGTTGTGTTATGGGGGAAGTATGACGCATCCCACTTCCAACACACATGTTTCTATAGCGCTGTGCACGTTGATTAAGTACGGTGGTGTGTGGCACTTCGTGCCACACACCACCGTTGTTGTACTTAACGCACTTGCACATTGCTATACAGGCTTGGAACAATGACGTTGAAAGCCAGTTGCGATCGCCCGTCTAAGCTAGATCTTCTCATCCTTCTAAATACACCATGACGCCCTGCATAAAGCTAAAACGTATGCCTCAACATACACATCTTCATTTCTGCTCTAGCAAGCTAGCAATTGCCTTAATCAGGGCCTCAGGCTCCACAGGTTTGGCAAGATGCTGCTGAAATCCAGCCTGTCGAGCCTGTTGCTCATCATACTCACCGGCATAAGCCGTCAAGGCAATGGCCGGAACTCCGCCACCCCGTTCGGGCGATCGCTTACGAATTTGTTGAATTAGCGAATAGCCATCCATCTCGGGCATCCCGATGTCACTGATCAGGATGTCTGGAGGCTGGGAATCAAATTGCACCAGTCCTTCGATAGCCGAAGCTGCCATCACCACCTGCGCCCCTTGCTGGGAAAGAATGACGTAGACCAGCTCTCGCATATCTGTATCATCGTCCACAACGAGTACTTGAAGTTGGCTCAAGTCAGTATTAGGGGCTGTTATTGCACCAGCCGATCGAGATCTCGCTGGCCCCCGAAGCAGGGGTAAGCGCACAGTGAATGTAGCTCCCTGTCCATCTCCTGGGCTTTCTGCCTGAACTGTGCCGCCGTGTAGTTCTGTCAAATACCGCACAATCGCCAACCCCAGTCCCAACCCTCCAAATTTTCGGGTCGTTTTGCTATCTTCCTGCCGGAAGTAGTCAAACACATAGGGAAGAAATTCAGGATTGATGCCCTTTCCAGTATCTTTTATCTGAATTTGCGCATCCTGATCGACCTGGCAGAGATACACGCAGACTTGCCCATTGTGAGGGGTAAATTTCACAGCATTGGATAGCAGGTTCCACACAATTTGCTGAAGGCGTGTCGAATCTCCAGACACAGAATGCTCGCCCAGAGCCAAATGTGTTTCGATGTGAATATGCTTTGCTTCAGCCGCCAGTTGAACGGTTTCTAACGCTGACTCCACTACCGTCGTCAGGTTGACCGGGTGAATGTTCAGAGCCATCTTACCCCGCAGAATTCGGGAAACATCCAGCAAGTCGTCGATCAACTGGGTTTGTAGCTTTGCATTGCGCTCAATGGTTGCTAGCGCACGTTTGGTACTGGAGGCATCGAGCTGTTGACTTTGCAGGAGGCTAGACCAGCCCAGAATTGGGTTGAGGGGCGATCGCAACTCATGGGATAACACGGCCAGAAACTCATCCTTAATACGGTTAGCCCTTTCGGCCTCAGCTCGGGCGGCCTGCTCCCGCTTCAGAAGTTGTTCCCGCTCTGCTTCCTCATTCTTACGCTGGGTAATGTCGTTGAAGGAGATCGCGACGCCATCGCCTAACTTAACGGCCATGTTGCGAAACCATCCGGTCGCCCCATCCAAGTTGTAGGGCAATTCAATATCATGGGGTTCACCCGTTTCTACCACCTGCCGATAGCGTTGGAATAGCTCACGGTTGAGCTCGTTGTTGGGTGATACCGTCAGCAACCGTTGTCCAATCAAATCTTCAACGGGATGCCTGAGAATTTCAGCCGCTTTAGGATTGACATAGGCCCAGATGAAATCCACGATCGCCCCTGTCTTATCCCGCATGCTATCGAGAATGGTAAAGGCATCCAGCGACAATTCTTGGCTAATACGAAAGCGTTCTTCACTGCGACGCAGAGCTTCTTCATCACGTTTGCGATCGCTAATATCTACAAACGTTGCGATCGCCCCAATAATCTGACGTTTGGAATTTTGCAAAGGAGCTGCACTAATGAGAATGTCGTAGTAGCTGCCATCGCTCCGCACCATGCGAGATTCAAAAGCACTACTGGCCTCTCCCCGCAAGGCTTTTGCAATAGCATAATCCTCCGGTGGAATGGGTTGCCCCTGGGTGTCGTAAGCCATCCCCCAATTCAGCAAATTCCAATCCGGAAGCGACTCCTCAGGGTCTTGCTGGGCTAGCCGTCGAGCTGTGGAATTGACAAAGGTAATGCGGCCCTCAGCATTGCAAACGATAATGGCATCGGCCGCTTGCTTGAGGATGGTACTGAGCAGAATCTGCTGCTCTCTCAGGGCGGCTTCCGTCCGCTTTAACTCGGTCAGATCCAGGTAAAAGCAAATAATTTGCTCCTGCTCGGTATAGGGCTCATTCAGGAGCGCGGCACCAATCATAATGGGAACGCGGTGTCCATCCTTGTGGATGTATTCCTTCTCAAAGGCTTGGGCAACCCCTCGTTGCCGCAGTTCCTCAACTGCCTGTAAGTCAAGATAGAGCTGTTCGGGAGGGGTCAGGTTCATCCATTGAATGTGTCCTGCCTCCAGTTCATCGCGACTATAGCCGATCATGTTGAGCAAAGCATCATTGGCATACAGCACATTGCCGTCAAAGTCTCCCATCGCAACCCCAAAGGTGCTAACTTCCACCAGACGCCGAAACTTCGCCTCACTCTGCTTTAAGGCTTCCACCGCTAACTGGCGATCGGTTATATCCTGGGCAATGCCCACGATTTTTTCAATTTCACCCGCTTCATTGCGCACAGGAAAACCGCGATCGCGTATCCAACGAATCGAGCCATCGGGACGAACAATACGGTATTCACTTTCGATCTCGTCCTTATGCAGGCTAGTGGTGGCGATCGCCAGAACCCGTTCCCGATCGTCGGGATGCAGTGTCTCAACCCAGCGCGAGTAATCCTGATAAATCTCCGTCCGAGAGCGTCCCCAAATCTGCTCATAGGCAGGGCTGACATAGAGTATTTGAGGAACACCAAAATCACTCATCCAAAACACGTCTTGAATGGTCTCTGCCATTAGCCGAAAACGGGCTTCACTTTCGCGCAGAGCCATTTCCGTACGTTTTTGATCCGTGATGTCTTTAATTAGAACAAGCCAGGCCCGTCTCCCTAAATAGGTCTCTTCATGTGCCGTGATCTCAACATCAATCAAACTGCCATCCTTCTTACGATGCCGCCAGACACCCGAGTAATCCAGCGCTAGGGGCGTTGTCGACAGCTTATCTAACTTATTCAAAAGCGCAGGAATCTCTTCAGAGGGGCGAATATCGCAAACACTGATGCTCAGAAATTCATCTCTGGAATAGCCATAGTGCTGAATGGCCGCTTCATTTACATCCAGGAATATCAGGGTTTCCGCATCAAAAACCCACATGGGCTGCGGATTGTGCTCAAACAGGCGGCGATACCGCGACTCCCGCTCCCGCAAGTTATTCTCATCGTTCAAGCCACGGGCAAAGTTTTCCACAACTTCTGAGCGCGACATGCCACGTCGATGGGCTTCTTCTTCCAGGAATCGCCAAGCTGTTGCGGTTAATGTGATGCAAACTTGCTGCTTCGTCTCAGTCTCCCAATTGGGAACAAACTTGCCTGTCGTATCACGCTTCATGGAGGGGAGGCCCGTATATATGCACGGTTTCCTCTATTCAATCCTGCTTAATCTTCAGTAAAAATCCCTCTTAAGATAGAGGATTAATGGAATGGAACGCCATTAGTCGTAAACCTTGAAAGAAACAGGACTTACCCACCTTTGTTGTGGGTGGGGGTGCTCTGCACCCCCACCCACAACAAAGGTGTTCTAGATATAGCGGACTTGCGTAAGCCCTAGGAAATTAAGCCTGTTGAAAGGGCAATTGTCTCCCTGTACAGCCTTTGTCGCGTTAGTTAACGTCAGTTCGGGATAAGCCGAACCGCCCATTATTGCGTGCGCGACGCGCACGCAATAATGGGCTTTTTCGAGTGCCGCGCTCCGTGCGGCACTCGAAAAAGCCCTTAACCCGGACTGAGGTTAGTTAGGACATCAGGAGCAGGTGGGAGCAATGCCCCCATCCGATCCTGATGTCCTAGCTAACGGGATCTAGCAATAGATGCTGAAATTAAAGGTTTAACAGCGCATTTCACGCTGGCACTTAGCATTTCGTAATGTAAGAATTTAATTTAGCTACGTTTCAAAGGGGAATGCATCGGCCCTGCTGTTAGCACTCCATGAAGGCGGGGCACGCTTTTATTCTGGGGTGTTGGCCTTTGATCACCTTGTTACCCGTGACTCCTCACTAAGATTTATGTTGGAATTGGTAAAAAGTCTCCTGTTTCCCAGCCAGTACGTTCCCCATGGCCACTGTTATTTGTGGCAAACGCCACTGGTTGGGTTGTATGTGGTCAGCGATGCGTTGATTGCGATCGCCTACCTTTCCATCCCCGCCATGCTCATTTACTTTGTGCGGAAACGGGAGAACGTTCCATTTTCCAATGTATTCCTCCTATTTGGTGCCTTCATTGTCCTGTGTGGAACCGGACATTTATTTGATATCTGGACACTCTGGTTCCCGGCTTACTGGGTTGCTGGGGTAGAACGGGCCTTGACGGCACTGGTGTCATGCTATACAGCTCTGCGCCTGCTGGAGCTTCTACCACAATTTCTGGCGATGCAAACGCCCGAGCAGTTAGAAGCCATTAACCAGGAATTAGAAAAACAAATTGCTGAGCGGCAGCGCACAGAAGAAACTCTTCAAATGATCGTGGCTGGCACTTCTAGCGTAACGGGAGACGCGTTCTTCCCAGCACTGGCACAGAACCTGGCGAAAGCTCTGGGGGTAAGCTACGTTTTGGTCTGTGAAACTGTAGACGAACCCATCCAGACATTGCGAACTCTGGCCATGTGGGCCGAAGATCATTTCGTCGCCAATATTGAGTACAAAATAGCTGGCACCCCCTGCGACGTCTCTCTGCAAACCCCATCCGTCTGCACCTACCCAGAACAGATACAGGAGCAGTTTCCTGACTCTCCCTTGCTCCAGGAAATGAATGCTGAGAGCTATGTAGGTGTGCCTTTATTAGATGCCCATCAACAGCCCATTGGGCATCTATGCGTTCTCGATGTCAAACCCTTTTTCCCCGATGAGCGCACCCAGGCTTTGTTTAGCGTGTTTGCGGCACGGGCTGCGACGGAGTTACAGCGGAAGTGGGCTGAGGATGAAAAACGTCGTGCTTACGAGGAACTGGAAGCGCGGGTGGAAGCCAGAACTGCCGAATGGGTTACGGCAAATTTAGCTCTGGAAAGCGAAATTCGTGAACGGATTGGCGTTGAAGCGGCATTGCGCCAGAGTCAAGAACAGTTTTCTAAAGCCTTTCACTCGAACCCCATTGCTTGCAGTATCTCTACGTTGCAAGACGGGCGTTTTTTGGACGTCAATTCCAGCTTCCTGAAGTTGTTTGGCTACAGCCGGGAAGAAGTGATTGGTCGTACCTCCACCGAGCTAAAGATTTGGGTGAATGCTGAGGATCGCGATCGCCTGGTTCAACACCTGAAGCAACACCAATCCTGGCAGCAAGATGCACCGTTCTGTATCTGCTCAGGAGAAGTGCGGGAAGGGATGTCATCCTTTGAGAGGATTGACCTCCAGGGGGAGGCCTGTCTGCTGAGCATGGTCTACGACATTACCGATCGCAAACAGGTAGAAGCAGAACAGTTACAGCAAATGCGACTGGCCGCCCTGCGAGCTGACGTGGGCACAGCCTTAACCGAGGGTGACTCCATTCAGGATATGCTGCAACGCTGTGCGATCGCACTCCAGAAGAACCTGGACGCCGCCTTTGCCCGCATCTGGATGCTGGATGAATCGAAACAACTGCTCGTCCTACAAGCCAGTGCCGGGATGTATACCCGTCTAAACGGTAGCCACAGCCGCATTCCGGTTGGGCAGTTTAAGATTGGCTGGATTGCTAAGCATCGCCAACCCCATCTGACTAACCAGGTTAAAACTGACCCTTTTATTGCTGATCACGCCTGGGCGGAGCAAGAAGGCATCGTCGCGTTTGCAGGTTATCCCCTAACCATTCAAAATCGCCTCCTGGGGGTTATGGCAATTTTTGCCCGCCATCCTCTGGAAAAACGTACTTTGACGGAAATGGCTTCCATTGCCAGTGCGATCGCCGTAGGAATCGATCGCAAACTTTCTGAGGAAGCCTTACGCCAAACCGCAGAACGAGAGCGAGCCGCTGCACGGATGCTGCAACGAATGCACGAAAGCCTGGAGTTGGAAACCATTTTTCGGACCACCACCGAAGAACTGCGGCAGGTGGTGCAGTGCGATCGCGTCCTGATCTACCAATTCAACCCCGACTGGAGTGGACAGGTTATAGAGGAGTCTGTAGGCGATTCCTGGGGAGCCATTCTGGGAAATAGGGGCGATCGCTCGGTGCTGAGTCAGATCACCGTCGATCGCAACGATTGCATTATGCGCCAATTCAATGGCACGGAAGTCATGATTCGTGACACCTACCTGCAAGAGCGGAAAGGAGGGCTTTATAACGACAATGACTATTGCTGTGTTAGCGACGTCCAGCAGGAACGGTTTGACCCTTGCTATTTAGAGTTGATGGAGGCCCTACAAGCTCGCGCCTATATTATTGTGCCGATCTTTTCGGGTAACCATTTGTGGGGCCTACTCGCCACCTATCAGAATGGAGAACCCCGCCAGTGGCAATCTGCTGAGATTCAAATGGTGTTGCAAATCGGAACCCAACTGGGCGTTGCCGTACAGCAAGCCGAGCTGTTTGCCCAGATTCAGGAGCAAGCGAAAGAGCTGCGCTACGCCAAAGATATTGCCGATGCAGCCAACCGTGCCAAGAGCGAGTTTCTCGCCAACATGAGCCATGAGCTTCGTACTCCCCTGAACGCCATTTTGGGCTTTACCCAACTGATGCAACGGGATACCACGTTGAGCTCTGACCACCACCGCTCGGTCAAAATTGTGAACCAGAGTGGTGAGCACCTGTTGGGGTTAATCAACGATGTCCTGGAAATGTCCAAAATCGAAGCAGGACAGGTCACCCTGCACGAAACAGAATGTGATTTCTATCAGCTGCTAAACAATCTGGAAGATATGTTGCGCCTGAAAGCCCAATCCAAAGGGTTGCAACTTGTGTTTACCTATGATGCTGACATTCCGCTCTACATCAAAATTGATAAAAATAAATTGCGACAGGTTCTGATTAATCTGCTGGGCAATGCTATCAAGTTTACCGAGCAAGGCTGTGTCGCTCTGCGGGTTTCCAGGGTACGCTATCCGTCTACTTCCCCGCAGAGGCACGGCACGCTGCTGTTTGAAGTAGAGGACACTGGCTACGGTATTGGAGCGGATGAATTAGGTGATTTATTCCAGGCCTTCAAGCAAACTCACACAGGCCGACAATCTCAGGAAGGTACGGGGTTAGGGCTGCGGATTAGCAAGCAGTTTGTGCAGTTAATGGGAGGCAACATCACCGTACGGAGCGAACCCGGTCGTGGCAGTTGCTTCGCCTTCTCCATTCCAGCAACGTTCCTGGAAGCAGCCCCTGAGCTACCTGAGTTTCACCCGCTCCCGAGAGGAATTGTACGGCTGGCCCCTCACTGTATTACCCATCGAATTCTGATTGCTGAGGATAACGTCAATAACCGATTGTTACTGCGACAGCTCCTGACAGAACTGGGGTTTGAGGTGCAGGAAGCGGAGAACGGTCAGGGGGCGATCGCCCTCTGGCGACAATGGCAACCGGATCTCATCTTTATGGATATGCACATGCCGATCCTCAACGGCTATAAGGCGACCCGACAGATACGGGCTGAGGAGCGATCGCGCTTGTCTGAACGGGAACCTCACGAGCCATCCAGTGAGAGATTCGTACCCAGAACCAAAATTGTTGCCCTCACGGCCAGTGCTTTTACCGAACAACGCCAGGAAAGCCTGACGGCTGGTTGTGATGATTTTGTTAGCAAACCCTTTCAGCACGCAGAATTGCTCAACATTCTGGCGCGACATCTGGACATACAGTACGTCCATGAGGGCTCAACATCGGAGGATAGTGCCTCATCTCTTCCCCAAGCCCCTGAGAACCCATCCAATACGGCGGATTTGACTGTTATGCCTGCCGGTTGGATTGAGCAACTTCATCGGGCGGCCATGCAGGGCGATGATGCAACCTGCCTTGAGCTGGTTAACCAAATTCCCTCGGAGCAATCAGCACTGATTCAAACCCTAACCCACTGGGTGGAAGCTTACCAGTTTGATCAACTGATCACACTGATTCAACCAGTTGCATAAAGTTGTGGGTGGCGTGCTTCGCACGCCACCCACAACAAGCCTGTTAGATGGCTGACGGTGCTTACCGGCGCACAAAGTTCGCCGGGTCCTGATCGCGACGATGTTTGAATGGGATAGGAGTCCCCTGTCCATCACCTGCTAGAGCGGCGGTTTTCTCCAGGGCTTCTCGCAATCGTTTGGCCGCGTAGATCGACATATCGCGAGGGACGTTGATGCGATCGCGCAGATACCGCAATGCCGCATCAGACCCGGTTGGTGGGGCACAGACCTCGCCGGTCATCAGCGTGGTCAGGGCACACCGCAAGGCCTCGTCAAAGAGGCGATCGTCAGCGGGGTTAACGCGAACAATATTGGCGCGGTGCCGGAGGACGTAATAGAGGGCTTCCTGGCGGGAGTTTTCTGGCTCAGGATAATTGACATCTGGCAACCCAAACCAGGGACCCTGATCAACCTGAGCTTTATTCTGGAGCATCTGAGGTTCACCATTTTCCCAACAGCCCCCCATCTGTGGAGGCAGGTCATGGACATGGGTGTGAAAGTCGCTCTGAGTGCCACGGTAGGTAGGACGGCTTTCCATGGCCTCAAACCAGGCCGCCAGGCGAGGATTATCCTTGAGAGAATATCCCTTGTAGTAGTAAAGGCTGGCCAACATCCGCTCGACATAGGGCGTAAACACGACATCGGCGGTACTGAACTCCTCCAGGAAGTAAGGACCCGGAGTGCTAGCGAGGGCGTATTCAACCTTATCGACCGTTTCAGTAAATATCTCCCGGTTGCGTTGTTCCTGCCGGGGGGATGAGGCTGGGTAACATAGCCAGTTGCACCAGGCTCGAAACAGCAGACGCTCTAGCCGCCGCAGAGGCAGCACGGCCGGAGATCCCATCCCCTGTCCCAAAGGCCCAAAGGCCCGCTCCAGCGCAAGCAGAATATCGTCGCTTTCAGTGATGAGACGGCCATCCAGCTCAAGGGCAGGCAACATGCCAGAAGGCACCTTGCGTTTGTACCAGCTCTCTTTTTCCCCGTAACAAAACATCGTCACTTTTTCGATGCGATAGGGAATCTGCTTTTCTTCCAGCCAGAGCCACACTTTCTGGCAATAGGGACACCAGGCATGGTTGTCACGATATAAGGTCACACGCACATCCGACTCGGAGTGACCAAAGAGGCGGAGCCGAGCCTGAGCATTGGTAGGGCCGTTAACGGTATCAATCTGAAAGTCGGTGAGGGCTTCCAGTTCTGTCCAGCTTAGGGGTGCCATGGTCACGAAGATTCTGAAGGACGTTCAATCTCATCTTGTCATGTAGACCAGACGCCTTCTTATTATCTCCAGGACATACGCATTTTTATATAGGGAGATTTCCAACCATGAAATTACCAAGATGTTCGGTAAATTCTTATGCAGAAACCTCCTAACCTTACGTTATCGGGTTATGACAGTTCACCCGTAGCTTTTTTATTCTTAGGATCACGAACAAAATAACCTGTAATTCTTGTTGTGAGAGGGGCGGCAAAGCCGCCCCTCTCACAACAAGAATTACAGGTTAATAAATACGCGATCCTGAGTAGCAGGTAGTATTTTCAGGGGAAGAAACACTGCTTTAGGAAACAACGCCGATGACGTCTGTAGAACTGGTGCGCGGTCGCTGGGTTTTCACGGGAGAGGATACGCGGGTGGATGGGGCGATCGCCCTTCAAAACGACACGATCCTAGAAGTCGATAGCTGGGAAACACTACAGACAAAATATCCTGATGCCAAAGTTCACGGTTCCAGCCAGTTTGCGATTCTGCCGGGATTGATCAACGCCCATCACCACAGCAATGGCGTGCCCAATTCCTTACAGGGTGTGGATGATGACTTTTTGGAATTGTGGTTGTTTTCGTTGATTGGGTTGCGATCGCAAGACCCCACCCTCAAAACGCTGCTCAGCACTAGCTACCTTCTACAAAGCGGCGTAACCAGCGTATTGGACGTTGTCTCTATCTCAGGCACCCCAGATACCTGTCTGGATGATCTGCAAGCAAGACTGAACGCCTATGAGCAAGCTGGAATGCGAGTGGCTCTGGCTCCAGGCGCCAGCTACTCCAGTACCCTGGTGCATTTTGAAGACAATACGTTCGTGTCGGGGTTACCAGACGCCCTACAACAGCGGGTCCAAACCCTGATCTCTTTTCAACAAACCCTATCCACCGAAGAGTATCTGGCCCTCATTAGTGATTTAGTCGTACGCTATCAATCCCACCCTCACATTCGTGTATGGTTTGGGCCACCCGGGCCACAGTGGGTCAGCAATGAGCTGATGATCCAGGTGGCTGAAAAAGCGGCTGCTTTGCAAACTGGAATTCAAACCCATGTGGTGGAGTCCTTCTATGAGAACTTAATGGGGCCAAAGTTCTACGGAAAATCTGTCGTCGCGCATCTGCACGAGCTTGGTGTACTCAGCCCCCGTTTTTCCATGGCTCATGGAGTTTGGCTCAGCGAAGCTGATATCGAAATTTTGGCAGAGACGGGAGCCTCCGTGAGCCACAATCCCAGTTCCAACTTGCGCCTCCGAGCGGGGGTTGCCCCCCTGAATGCCCTGCTTCAAGCAGGGATCACCGTGGGCCTGGGCATGGATGGCACTGCCCTGGGGGATGACGAAGATATGTTTGCCGAAATGCGCCTGGCCGCTCGCCTGCATCGCACTCCGCAAATGCAAGCTCCCGCTCCCACCTTAGCGGATGTTTTTCATATGGCGACCACAGGCGGAGCCAAGCTTTTGATGCAGGAACAGAGTTTGGGTAAGCTGGCTCCGGGGTATAAAGCAGATCTGGTGCTGGTGAAGTGCGATCGCATCACCTTTCCGTGGATTGCCCCAGAAGCAAATCCACTCCATGCTGTCCTGATGCGTGCTCGACCAGCAGACGTTGATACTGTTTTTGTGAATGGCAAAATTGTTTTGCAGGATGGACGACCGACAGGATTTGATTTGGGGGCGATCGCCCAGGAAATTGCCGACCAGATGAATGCATCAGAATTCCGAGACGACTATCGGGCTCTGGCTCGCGAATTACGGCCTTATCTCCAGGATTGGTATAGCCGTTGGGAAGTACCCGAGCTAAAACCCTATGCTTCGTTTAATTCGCGGATTTAATACGCCACATCCTCAGGACTCGTCTGTTGATGGTGCGATGCGGTTCGGCCACCACCCCTATACTCTTACATGGGAAGGGAAGGAGTGCTTCACACTCCTTCCCTTCTCACGTCCTAAGACTGCTATACACCCTCTAAACGTTCCTGTTCTTCGCGGAGCCATTGCTTGAGGAGATCTTCCGATGGCAGTGCAATCAGATAGCGGGAAACGAATAGTTGATTGTCGAGCCCAGCGGTTGCGTAGCGGACGGTTTCTGCATCGCGCTCAGCGCAAAGAATAATGCCGACCGGAGGATTTTCATGGGGATACGCGACGTTTTCGCGCAGGTAGTTGAGGTAGAAATTCATCTGTCCGGCATAGTCGTGCTTGAATTTGCCGAGTTTGAGATCAATGGCAATTAAGCATTGAAGCGATCGATGGTAGAACAACAAATCCAAATAATGATGCTCGCTTTCCACCGTCATACGAAACTGCCGTTCTACAAAGCAAAAATCACGCCCTAACTCCTGCATAAATTCTTGCAGGTGATCGATAAGTGCCTGCTCCAAGTCGTTTTCTGTATAAACGGGCTTCTCTGCCAATCCCAAAAATTCCAGAATGTAGGGATCGCGAACTAGAGTCTGGGGGCTATCAACAAGTTGGCCCTGTTGAGCGAGTGTGAGTACGGCATCTTTATCCTTCGACAGCCCAATACGTTCATAAAGCATGTTGTTCATCTGGCGCTTCATTTCACGAAACGACCAGTTGCTTTTAACGGCTTCCAGTTCGTAGAAGGCACGTTTGAGGCGATCGCCAATTCGACACAGCTCCAGCAAATGCGACCACGACAGCGTTACAAACAGCTTCTGGTAATAGGCAGCATTCTGCCACCGGAGGGGCGGCTCCGTTTCTGCACGACTCTGGAGTGACGGAAAGGCAAGGCCAGAGGGATTTGTAGGAGAGGGCGATCGCAACCCTTGAGATTCACCAGACGTTGTCTGGTGAATCTCAGCCACCACCCATTCACCAGACGCTGTCTGGTGAATTTCCGCAGGTAGCAGTCGAGCGGAGGCTAGGAGTTGTGGCAGCAGAGTGTCTTGAGCCAGATGCGGGTATGTCAGTGCAAACTGTCGAAAATTCCTTAAATTACTGACAGCAAAACCTTTAATGCCCTGTTTCTTCAAATCCTTGGCCAGGGTTTCAATGAGTTGAGTGCCGTAGGCAGCGCGATCGACACCGTTCTGCTCGTATTCAATGATGTAGGCACCCACTAGCCAGTTACGCAGGGTCAGGGTCTGATTCACCGCACGCGCTACGGCAACCTGGCTGACTCGATTCACATCGCTGATTCCAGCAAGGAGGCGATCGTATTCCACGCGCAACGTTCCTGAACTAAACCGGACGATACTATCATGCCTGAGGCCTGAGACCTTTATGTTGTATTCCTCGATTAGGCAAAGCCTCCACGGTTCTTGCGTCCTAGCATCAATGGCCATGCGTTATGGGATAGGGGCAAACTCATAGCTCGTAGGCGATGTGGATTTGTTTTTCGGACGAACTTCTACAAATTGAGTCGCCGTGTTCGCATCCCCCGATGGTGAAAAGCGAATGTCTCCAGAAGCGCCATTGGCAAAGAAATTAGGTGCTCTTAATGCCTCTTGAATACCCTCACGACTCGGATTTTTCTGTCGTCTCAGGGCTTCTATGATTGCTTGTGTGGCATTGTAAGAAGTTGCACTCGCATGGCTCACAGGTGCCTTCCAGAGCTCTACGGAACGGTGAGAAAACCCCGAATTAGGGTTAGCCTCACTATGCCATGCCAAAGCCATGACCATCCCAACCGCTTCTTCACCACCCACTTCTAACGTTTTGGGTGTATATAAATTTGCGATATCTCCAATCAAAGATAAACGACCACGATTGGCTGTAATAACCTGCAAAGCATCATTCACTGTGTCAGGTGCAGGGACTAACATAATAGCGTCTGCTCCTTTCTCCATCGCCTGGTCAAGACTATTGGCAATACTAAAACTTTGATCGGATAAATCAAACCGATTCGTGACGTTGCCACTTGCCTTTTCCAGAACCTTGCTAAACTCAGACTCAAGTTCTTTACTGTACTGGCTTCTAGAGTCAAAGAAGATTGCAACTTTTGTCTTCCTTAGTTTAGTTACTGCATAATT
Source organism: Leptolyngbya sp. PL-A3 (assembly GCF_039962325.1). NCBI lineage: Bacteria > Bacillati > Cyanobacteriota > Cyanophyceae > Leptolyngbyales > Leptolyngbyaceae > Leptolyngbya > Leptolyngbya sp. PL-A3. The sequence continues at coordinate 40,793 of NZ_JAMPLB010000040.1, read as the reverse complement.
TGCCAGTGCTTTCCCTCCCGTACTCGTATTCAAATTAGTACGAAAGACATAGGGGCTACGATGAGAAAGTTCGATCGTCGTACTGACAGGAGTAATAAATGGAATTTTCCCAGCAATATATGCCGGAACGGCTGCCAAACTCGTATTACTCGACCAATGACCTAGCACAGCTAGAATGGTTGGATCTCCAGTAATCGTGGACGCAACTTGTTCAGTGATTTTGGGGTCATCACTATCGTCAAAGATCTTCAATTTAAGCCTCGCACCATTAATGCCTCCAGCCTCATTAATTTCGTTTTGGGCCTGGGCAAATCCCCGCAACATCTCTAAAGCACGGCCTGGAGAATCTCCCGTAATTGGCACCGACACAGCAATTTCGTAGGATTTTTCGGAACCAATCCGAGCATTATTGAGATAAATCAATGTCTCTGGAGCATTTGGGTATTTCTTAAGAGCCTCTGTAAAAGCAGCGGCCGCTTCCTCATAGTCTCCTTTTGCCATAGCGGCTGCTCCTTTCGCCTTGGCAACCTCAAACTCAGGTTTTTCAGGATTGCCACCCTCTCTTTTTATTAAAATTTTATTCCCGGAGCTCATGCGATCTTCGAGAGAAGCAGGCTGAGTTTGGGGAGAGGCATCGGATGCCGTGAGGAGGTTATTGGGGGTTTGGGTACTGGGTTCAGATTGGGTCAGTGACCACACACCCAGTGAGAGAAGGAGCCCTGCGATCGCCAATCCCGAAAATATGAAAATCTTTTTGGGCGTTCGAGAAAAAATTTCAGCAATCGTTGCGCTCGAAGAAGGCTGAGTAGCTTGGGATCGTGGTAGCGATGAAACGCGCTGTGCTAGCTCCGCAGGTCGCCTTTCTGATAGCTTTCGTGCCTCTAGAACTGTAGGACTTTGAGAAATCGGAGGAGGAGAGTTAGATGTCTTTAGCCCGATCGCGTCTGTTTCTGCACTCTTCGCTCCTAAGGTACCTTGAACATCCCTGGAGGATAGAAGCCTCCCCTCAAGATGAGCAACGGTTTTGTCGGAAAGACCCAGAACTTTCTGAAAGCGCTTTAACTCATCACGTGTTTCTTCCACTAGCGGATATTCGTATTGAATAGACTCTGAAAAGACTTGCTCATACTGCTGGCACTTTTTCAATTGGTCTTCAATACCGGCGATAATAGGCGTTTTAAGTGCCTCTATATCCTCATCCGCCAAGTTCAGCTCTGTTTGACGTTGGTTGAGTTCTCGCAGTGTTATTCCACTCAATGGATATTGCTGCTCGGCAGCCTGGATAAATTCCCGTTCATACTGCCGCAAATTTTCTTGGTAGAGGTTGATCTGAGTTGTAATTTCAGATTCGATCGCCCTGACATCTGGTTCCTTTAAAGCCAGCGCTTGGCTGGTTTGTTGTAACTGCGTACGAACGGTGTCACTGGGCTGGTAGCGGCGCTGCGTGGCATTGATGAACGCCTGTCGGTACTGATCTAGTTTTTGCTGATAATTTTCGATCTCTGTAGTAATCCTTGCTTCAATTGGAGCAACATCAATATCTTTTAGGCCCAGATTCTGTTGTTGTTCCCGCAATTCATGGCGCTTCGCATCTGTAAGAGGAAACTGTTCCTGAATAGCTGCCGCAAAACTCTGCTGATACACCTTTAAGTTACGATGGTAGCGTTCCATTTCAGCAGTAATTCGAGTCTCAATCAACGCTACATCAACATCCCCTAGCTCTAGTTGCAAGAGTAACTGTTGCAGCTCATTCCGTTTCGTTTGCCCCAGAGGATACTCCTGATGAATAGCCTCTAAAAACGCTTGCTCATAGGTCTGTAATTTCTGCTGCCGGGCTTTGAACTGAGCATCAACTTTTGCCTCAATCGGCAATGTATCTTCTTTCCTGAGTTCTAACTCCTGTTGGAGATTTTGCAGGTCAGTGCGATCCTCCTCACTGATAGCCCCATGGTGCAGCAGCAAGTCAGAAAACGCTTGCTCATACTGTCGAAGTTTGGCTCGAAACCTCTGGCGGTAGGGCTCAAGAACCTCGTCCTCGATCGCCTTTGCTTGAGAACTACTCAAACCCAACTCGGTTTGCTTCCAATCCAACGTTCTGCGACCAACGAGAGAAAGCTCTCCCCTGCGGATATATCGCATCACTTCCTTACGATATTTCTCGTGGGGATCGCCAGGGGGCACCCGTACCAACCGAATTTTAGAACCGTCCCGGACTGGAAAAATTTCGGGTTTAGCTTGAGGTCTAATTTCTCGAACTTTTCGACTGGCGTACTCATGAAGTTCATCAACAGAAATCACTTCGTCTTCATCTTGATCAGCGGCCCCTGTTTTAATCCCTTCCACCAAGAAACGGGTATAAAGTGATAGCTCAGAGCCTCCATGCTCAAATGAATATTGTGTCGAGCTTGAAGAGGTCAGAATTGCTCGACCTTCCCCCCCTAATTGAGCCGGAATATCAACTGTATTATCATCTTTTGCAGATAGCCCTTCGGCAAAAGCACCACTGAAACAGCTATCCAGAATAATCACCTGTCGCCTCGATCGACTGCGGTTCATACAGTCGTGAAGGATGTTGCTGGATACAGCGGTAGAGCGAATCAAGTCTCCTTGGGCTGTTTTACGAGTGCTACGGGTTGCTAGAAAAAGTCGACCGGCATCATCTTTAATTCCATGGCCCGAAAAGAAGAACAGGACTAAGTCATCTTTATGACGCCCTGCGAAGAGAGCCTCAATTGACTCCTCCATGGCCTGTCGCTCAGGGTTATTCAACACCAATACATCAGCTTTGTTAAAACCGCCAATTTCAGGATTTAACAGAAGTTCTTGTATCGCGGCAACATCATTAACTGCCGCTGGAAGTGCATTTAATCCTGGTTCATACTCGCTGACACCAATTAATAGAGCGACTTTTGCCATGGTTAAACCTATGCTTCTAAAAATTTTCGAGCCGCTTCAACAGCCGCATCTAATTCTTCTCGGCTATGTGCCTTCACATTCAGTGTTTTCCCATTGCCTTCTACAACAAGTTCAATAGGTTTTCCGCCAAGACGATCGCCTAAAAATCTACATAATGCTTTTATATTGGTTGGACTTACTTCAGCACTTAGAATTCCAACCAAAAAGCCACCTAACGCTTTATTTCCTTCTGGTGGATTGGGATCAAGAACACGATCAGCTGCTTCAACTTCGTCTAGATCTCTCAATTCATTGAGAAAGCGCCGGGCTTCCCCATCTAACCCTTCTTCATCTAAATTAGGATCTTCGAAACGGATTGTAAATTTAACATTAGAGTTGGCTACCATTCAAATCCTCTTATTTTTCTCAAAATACAGGAAAAATTGAAATTATCTATACTCTATAGCAGAGGAAAATTTTTGTAACGGGCTATAAGCCTTATGTTTATAACGCGAAACAAAAACATTCAGTATGTGTAGCGCAAGATGTATTATTAAGCACCTTTCACTCTTGTGCCGTTGATTGAGCATCTTCTCTAATACAGACACTTTCCACTTCCGTAGAAATCGATTAAGTATAGAATTGGAGCACCATTTACCCCATCTTCTATACTTAGAAACTCTGCAAAAATAGTGTTGCTAAATGAGGTCATGAAACGAGATGTGAAACCTAAGTTTCCACATCTCGTTTCTGATAGAATCAGTAGATCGCAGACGAGCGTTTGGGCGTGCAAAACACACTCAAACGCTCGTCTGCGATCTACTGAGGATCTTACATAAGCTAAGAGAAGTAACACGGGCCTCGTCCGCACTACTTCTCACAACTCATCTCGCAAAACTCGGACACACCCGACTGCTATAGCTTTATTTACAGCGCTTTGCGCTTGAATCAGCTACGGTTGTTTTGTGAGAGCCGCGCGGAGCGCGGCTCTCACAAAACAACAGGATTTTAAGCGCTTGAAAAGCGCCGTAGCAACTGGACATAAGCCTTAAGGTACTAAGGGCTTGAGATAACACAACTTACATCAAATCTGGTTGAAGAACCCTGATGCGCCGCGCCACTGCACATCAGGTTCTTCAACCGGAGATCCTATTATGCTTATCAGGCTCCTAACGGTAACAGTTCACCTGTTGCAGTAAGGATTGCCGAAGCCTCGCATCTTGAAGAGTTTGAATTACTTGCCGAGCCTGAGACATTTGACCCAGTTGGGCATATCTGAGGGCGATCGCCCCCAGCAAACTCCCCCGATCGCGGTCATCCTCCATGCTGAGAGGTGCTTCACCACCGCGAATCATAACCGTTTGCGATTCGTCTCCGGGTACGGTACGGGCCACCTGAAATGCCTGATTGAGCAGAGTAGCGGCTTGGGGGCGATCGTCCATTAAGCGGTAGCGATCGGATAAGGAGATAAACCAGAAGGATTGCAATGCCGGGTCATTCAACCGAGTGATTCCTGTTTCAACGGTTGGGAAATCACCCATCTGGATTGCTTTTTCGATCGCCTCATTAATTTTAGCTAGCCGCTCTGAAGGCTCCGGAATCGCCTCGGCGACTCGTAATGCCGCACGGGGTTGCTTGTTAAAGGCTAACTGCTCAGCCAGTGTTCGCAAAGCATAGGTATGGCTAGTACTATCCTCAATAGTTTGGGCGGCAGCAATGGCTTGATCCAGCATTTGTATGGCCTGTTCCTCTTGCCCAGAGGTCAAGTAAGCTTGAGCGATCGCCCCGAAAACAGCCGTTTGAGTTGAGGCATCGTCAATGGATGCAGCCTGTGCAATCGCTTGATTAAACAACGTTGTCGATTGTTCTGACTGCCCCAGCAGTTTTGACTCAGCTGCAATGATGGCCAGAATCCGGGGTTGAAATCCCAGATCAACGTTTGCTTCCTGGGCAATGGGTAATGCGGCGTCGATATCACCCTGGTGTGCTAAGCCCCGAGCCGTTTTTGAAAACAAGTTATCGCGCCAACTGGCAAAACTGGGTGGAATTTGTTTAGTAATTTGTAGAGCTGCATCATAGCGCTGATCAGCAATCGCACGTTCTCCCAGAGCCGTCAATACATCCACTCGGTCGAAGGGTATTTCTTCCCCCGCTTGAATCGTTTGGGCAATGCGCACACCATAGTCATAGCGTCCCCGTTCAGCCACCTGATCCATTAATTGTTGACGAGCCGAGTTCTGGGCATTGACATCCGGAATGGTTCCCAGCTTTTCAATAGCCTGACCCAGTCGGGTTTCAGCGCGGTTTTCTTCGCCAGCCTGAGCATAGAGCAGAGCGATCGCCCCCAACCCAGGAGCTTGCACAGCCGGGTCCGCGATCGTTTGCACCGTTTCGTCGGCCTTGGCAATCAGACCACCTGCCTCACCATAACGTCGGGCTACGGCCACCAGTGCCGTATCAGCGGTTCCCAGCGATCGCGTCTCACTTACAGCTTGTCCGTAAATTTCATCGGCCTGCTGTGGCTGCTGGGCCGTAAGGTGCCCGGCGAACGCAGCCAGCGGGATCACTCGATCCTGAGTAGGCAAACTTTGCAGCACCTCCAGAGCCCGGCCAACCTGCCCCTTTTCTCGGTACTGTTCGGCAACAGCCACCATGACTGTGGCTGTATATCCAGGCACCGGGATGGATTGCGCGATGGAAAGGGCGCGATCGGGCATATCAATTTGTTCGTAAATGCTGGCAATCCGTTCCAGCACAGCAGCTCGGCGGTAAGGGTTGGGGTCGTTGATAGATTGGGCTAAGGGTAGCGATCGCTCAAGGGTACGGGCTGCAAGATCTGACTGTCCGGCATTTTTATACGCTTCGGCAATGCCATTCAGGGCGATCGCCTTCAGCTCGGCCCCCTGAATGGTATTACTGGCAATCATGGCCTGTCCCAAAATATTAACGCTCTGGTCGGGCTGCCCCACCTGGGTGTAATCGTTCGCCAGAGCCGTTAAGGTACGGGTTTTAGATGCACTGTAGCTAGGGCTAATGGTTTGTGCGACATCAAAAGCAGCCGATAGAACGGCGATCGCGGCCTGAGGCTGTTGAGGCGAGACAGATTGCATCAGCCGGTCGAGGGGGCTACTGTAGGCAACATTTTCCCCCAAGCTCCCTACCAGACGTTCCAGCAAACCGATTCGGGCAGAGCCATTGGGCATCACCCGGATACGTTGCAGGATCATCACCAGGAGCTGAGAACCATACTCAATACGACCATTAGTGATAGCCTGCTCTGCCTGCTCTAACCCCATGTTTAATAAGGCTTCTTCAGATTGTTGCCGCTCAGTCTGGCAGGTGGGTGCTGCGTTTTGAACCGATTGCGCTACCAGGACAGCAGCCAAAACAGGTTGAAGTGCGCTACTTGTGGCGATCGCAGAACTGACACACAAAATAGTGCTGATTTTCCAGAGAACTTTATGAGGCTTAAAGGAAGACATTTGACATTTCTAGCCATAGATAATGTGAAGAGCGACGATACTGGAACAACAATCTACGGTTTTCCAGACGTGCCTCATGCATTCGCATTTACGATCCAAGACGCTGATGGATCAATCTAGGTGCCTTCAAATTACAACGTTGTTCAACAGACCGCCTGTATGAATCGTTTTTTGAGGGTGCGAGAGGTTGCACAGCCAAGCGAGCAACCCACACAGGAGATCCAGGGTAGGGAGGCGCTGCCTCCTACCCTGAAAGCTTTGCGGGTGTGGCAAGCCTTGCCTGCCACACCCGCAAAGCTAAGTTTTTAATCTGCACAAGCGGGATGCACCCTTCTGGATGTTTTAATCGGCTCCCATTTGGAGGGCATAGAGATTGGCATAGACACCCTGACGAGCCATCAGTTCGGCATGAGTGCCGCGCTCGGCAATCTGGCCCTGTTGGATGACGAGCACCTGATCAGCCTGGGTAACGGTGCTGAGACGGTGGGCAATGACAAAGCTCGTGCGGTTTTGGAGGAGACGGGCGATCGCCTCCTGCACCAATGCCTCTGTCCGCGTATCAATGCTGCTTGTCGCCTCATCCAGAACCAGAATGCGGGGATTGACCAGCACAGCCCGAGCAATGCTCACCAACTGCCGCTGTCCCTGGCTGAGGGGAGCACCGCGTTCTCCCAGTTGAGTGCTGTAACCCTGGGGAAGGGTCGTGATAAATTCATGCACATTGGCGGCTTGAGCGGCGGCTTCAATTTCTGCATGGCTGGCATGGGAAGCACCAAAAGCAATGTTTTCAGCCACAGTGCCACTAAATAGCAGGTTATCCTGCAACACAATCCCGATCTGACGGCGCAAACTGGCCTGAGTCACCCGCCGCACATCCAACCCATCAATTTTGACGGCCCCATCCGTCACATCATAAAACCGCAGAATCAGGTTGATAATCGTACTTTTTCCCGCGCCTGTGGGCCCCACTAAGGCAATCATTTGCCCCGGTTCCGCGATTAAGTTGACGTCGTTCAAGACCCGCTGGTTAGGGGTGTATCCAAAAGACACGTTTTCAAAACGGACTTCCCCCTGAATGGGTGGCATCTCCCAGGCATTAGGGGCGTCCTGCAATTGGGCGGGCTCATCCAACAGGAAAAAGATGCGATCCAACCCTGCCAGAGCCGACTGCGCCTGAGTATAAAACTGGCTCAGAATTTGAATGGGACGGAAAAACTGCTGCACGTATAGCAGAAAGGACGTAACCATTCCTACGGTTGCGGCTCCTGTCACGGCCAGGTAGCCCCCGTAGGCCATTACCCCTGCGGTTGCAAGAGTATTCAAAAAGTCGATTGAAGGTAAAAATGCTGCCGTTACAGCTACCGCCTGTACATTGGCTCGACGATTAGCAGCATTGAGGCTGTCAAACTCTTCAATGTTGAGCTGGGTGCGGTTAAAGGCCTGAGCTTCGCGCACGCTACCAATGTCTTCTTCTAACTTGGCGGAGAGTTCGCCAATGGTCTCGCGGGTAACCCGGAACCGCTGTCTGGCCCAGCGCGAGAAGAACCCGGTCGTAAATACCATCAAGGGCACCACCAAATTGCTGAGCAGCGCAAGCGGCACATTAATAGAAAACATGGCAATAATGATGCCCACCAGGCTGAAGGTCTGGCCCAACATCTGGGGAATGGTGAGACCGAATGCCTGATTTACGGTGTTGACATCATTAATTAAGCGGCTCATCAGATCGCCCGCTTCACTGCGATCGAAAAAGCTGACGGGCAAACTTTGAATTTTAGTGAAAATATCTTCCCGCAACTGGCCCAGCAAGCGCTGCATGATCGAACCCATGCGCAAGATTTGACCGCGAGTTGCCCACACCCCCAGGCCATAAATCAGGGCTAGAAAGATCAACAGTTGCACCAATCCAGGCCAATTGCCCTGAAGAATCAGGTGATCGATAGCCCAACCAATCAGCAACGGACCAATAGACAGGCTAGATGCACCCAACAGAACGAGTAGAAACGCGACCGGAAGTTCATCCCGGTAGGGTAAAAAGTACTGGAGAAAACGGCTCAGGGTCGAGGCTTTGAGTTTGGCATCGGTTCCAGCTTGCATCATTAAATTACCTCCTGACCCTGCTTTACCTGAGATTCCAAAATCACCCCATACAGAGGGCTAGTACGCATCAGCTCTTCATGGCTGCCCTGGGCGACGAGACGGCCTCTGTCCATTAGCAAAATGCGGTCAGCGGTACGTACCGTACTAATCCGCTGCGCTACCACAAACGCGGTACAGGTACGCCGACGCATCAGGTCGTCGAGAGCTGCTTGAATTTGGGATGCGGTTTGGGCATCTACAGCGGATGTGCTGTCATCCAGAATCAAAACACTATAGTCGGTGAGGAGGGTGCGAGCGATCGCCACCCGCTGCTTCTGCCCACCCGACAGACCTACCCCCCGTTCGCCCACAATTGTGTCGTAGCCCTCGGGCAAACTCATTATAAAGTCATGAATTTGCGCAGCCTTTGCCACCTCAATGACCTGTTCCAGCGTAGCCTCTGGTTTGGCATAGGTCAGGTTGTCAAACAGGGTGCCTGAAAACAGCGTAGTTTCCTGAAAAACAATACCGATGTGCGATCGCAAACTCTCCAGGGTGAAGTCGCGTACATCCCGCCCATCAATCCGCACAGCTCCCGATGTGACGTCATAAAACCGGGGCAATAAATTCACCACCGTACTTTTTCCGGATCCCGTCATGCCGAGAATCGCGATCAGCTCATTGGGTTTGGTTTCAAAAGAAACGTTGGAGAGGGTAGGAACTGTGGCACCCGGATAGCGAAAGGAGACGTTTTCAAAGGTGATGCGCCCACCACAAGTTGTAAAGGGAGCCGCATTGGGGCGATTGCGAATTTCAATCTCGGCATCCACCACTTCATAAACTCGTTCAGCAGAGACAGCGGCCTGAGCGATCGCCGGAGCCGCGAATCCAATTAATAACACGGGTTGTAAGATCAGGATGAGATAGGAGTTGAACGCTACCAGTTCTCCCACCGAAAAGCGGCCCCCTATCACGGCCGCGCCACCATAGCCAATAACGGCGAGTGTCACCAAATTGCTCAGTAGAAAGATAAATGGAAAGGTGTTACGAATCGCCCGTACGGTTTTCATGTTCGCAGCCACCAGATCATGATTGAGATTGGTGTAGCGCTCCGTTTCCACCGACTCACGCACGAAGGCTTTCACCACTCGCACCCCCAACAGGTTCTCTTGCAGCACTCCGTTCAGATCGCTGAGCTGTTCTTGTACCTGGCGAAATAACTGACTATTGCGTTGCAGGAAGCGTGCCATCAACCATCCCGACATGGGCACAACGGTCAGACTGATGAGTGCTAGTTCCCAATTCATCAGCAGCAAGATCACGGCGATCGCCAACAACGTTACCGAACCACTGATCACCTGAATCAAACTGGTGCTGAGAAAGGTACGGATTTGTTCAATGTCACTGGTGACACGGGTCAGCAGTTGTGAGGTCTGCGATTGATCGTGATAACTAAAGCTGAGGTTTTGAATTTTGCTAAAAATACGATTGCGCAGGTCATACACAACACTTTGAGACAGAGCCTCGGCGCAGAAGCTTTGGCCAAAGTTGAAGAGGCCACGGGCGATCGCTGCCACCACCAACCCCGCCGCACTATAAAGCACAACAGTTAAATTCTGCTCCGCAATCCCCTGGTCGATCGCCCATCGAAATAGCTGTGGCGTAGCGGCATAAGCAGCAATTAAGCATAGAGCGCTCCCTAACGTCCCCAGGGTGAGCCAGGGGTAAGTTTTGAGATTTTCTAGAACCCGCTGCAGCGGTTGGCGGGATGACGGTTCCGAAGGCTGGGATGACTGAACCAACGCTGGACTCCTGCGACACCTGACGAACTCTTAAACCGTAACAGGTCAAACATGAGTTCGAATAGCGTTGGAGGGGGTGATCTTATAACCCCTTCCGATCTAGTAGATCCGAGAAATAGATGTGAAACATCGCCCCACATTCATCTCACGCATCTATCAGATCGGAAAATACTGTGTAAAGCACGATACATTTTGACCCTAATCGGGCAATACTAATGGCATCAATGACTTAGGAAAACCCTACTTTGCAATCTTCAGGTCGGTGGTTGGAAGTGGTATCTAGCAGAAAGGTACGAGTTCGAGCCCGTGGAAACAGGATATCGTGTGACAGAGAAGGTAAAGCGCTCTAGACGCGCATGGGTCAAGACAGCTCAATCGACATTAGCCAATTGGCTACTTGGGTTAGCGAACCGACTAGAGCCAGGAAACAGAGAGCAGAGTTTACAGATTCCGCCTCCCAGAAAAAATATCCCTTCTATAGTCCCTGCAAGACCTGAGAATGAGGGCGATCGCCTGACTGCCCTGAAGCGCTATGAAATTTTGGATAGCGCGGCTGAAGAAGAATTTGACGATCTCGTTCGTCTGGCATCTTACATCTGCGGCACACCGATCGCGCTGATCAGCCTAACCGATTCGCATCGGCAGTGGTTCAAGTCAAAACTGGGAACACCTCTGCCAGAACTGCCGCGAGAAATGACCTTCTGCTCCCATGCCATTCTCGAACCCATGCAACCGATGGTGGTGCAAGACGCTTTAGATGACGATCGCTTCGCCGACAATCCATTAGTCTCTAACGATCCCAACCTGCGATTTTATGCCGGACATCCCCTGGTCACCCCCGACGGTTATCCATTGGGAACGCTTTGTGTGATGGATTATATTCCCCGCCACCTCAACTCAGCTCAGCTTGAGGCACTACAGATGGTAGGGCGCTGTGTCATGACACAAATGGAACTCCGGCTGAATCTCAAACGTCTGGAACACCAACGCACACAGCAACAAGAAACGGAAGCCAAACTGCGAGCATCTGACCAGCAGGTCGTCAATTTGCTGGAACACATGACAGATGCTTTCCTTGCCACCGATCGCCAGGGACACTTTAGCTACATCAACCAGGAAGCAGCGACTATTTTGCAACGGGAGAAGCATCTTCTTTTGGGGCACGTGATTTGGGACGTGCTGCCAGAGTTGATTGGGTCTACCTTTGAGCAAAAATTTCGGTGGGCATTAGCGCACCAAACAAATGTGGTTCTGGAAGAATTCTATAAACCCAGCAACCGATGGTTAGAGGTACGCATCTTCCCGTCCTATGATGGAGTATCTGTCTTCTTCCATGACATTACGACGCGCAAAAATACGGAAGTGGCTCTGCGCTTGGCGCAAGAGAAATCCGATCGCCTGTTGTTGAATATTATTCCCCAATCAATTGCTGAGCGGCTAAAACAGAATTCAGCCGCCATTGCCGATGACTTTGAAGATGTCACGGTTCTGTTTGCCGATATTGTCGGTTTTACAGAACTGAGTAGCCAGGTGTCACCGATTAAGCTAGTCGGATTACTCAATCAGATTTTTTCTGTCTTTGATCGATTGGCTGAACAGCATGGGTTAGAAAAAATCAAAACCATTGGGGACGCATATATGGTTGCAGGGGGGTTACCTGAGCCCCAGCCCAATCATGCAGAAGCTGCAGCACGAATGGCACTCGATATGCAGCAGGAAATCATCCAGTTTACAGCCCGAGAAAACCAACCCATTGCTCTGCGCATTGGTCTTCACACGGGCCCGGTGGTAGCAGGGGTTATTGGTTCCCGAAAGTTCAGCTACGACTTGTGGGGAGATACAGTGAATATTGCCAGCCGGATGGAATCCTGTGGGGTGAGTGGTGGCATTCAAGTCACCGATTCAACCTATGAGCGTTTGCGCGACCAATACTGGTTTGAACCCCGAGGCATGGTCAGCGTTAAAGGAAAAGGCGAGATGATGACTTACTGGCTAAAAGGAGCCATGCCATAGGGGCCAAGACGTGCCTTAAAAGCTGCTACGCGAGTTCTCTATGTTTAGGAAATTCCTGTTGTGTGTGGTATACGAAGCACATCACACAACAAAAATGCGTAAGTCCTGAACCTGTAATTCCTTTTAGGGGAGTGGCGGCTTAGCCACTCCCCTAAAAGGAATTACAGGTTGTTTCATTTGTGATCCTAGGAGTTTTTGTTTGTACGCTCGTGTATAAACATTCAATCCCGAAAGCAAGGTCTAGCAGTCCGTCAATGTTTAGGTGTGGGGTAACCCCACACCTAAACATTAAATTCCAGGACTTTTTGAGGGGTCTACGGCCCCTCAAAAAGTCCTGGATAGAAGACTAGTATGCTGAGGCGGAAATCCATCACCTATGTTTTTGTGTGGGGTGCTTCGCACCCCACACAAAAACATAGTATGCAAACTTAGGCGGCAGCCTACTAGCCAATCACACGAAAGGTTAAGTTGATGCGGGGTGAAACGGGACGTTTGGTTTTAGGAATCTGGTGCTGCCAGTGATGTTGCGTTGCCCCTCGCATCAGTAAGAGACTTCCTGAGGTGAGTTCCACTTGATGCTTCAGGGTTTTATCAAACCGATGCCGCAACATAAATCGTCGGGTTCCTCCCAAACTGAGGGAGCCGATAACTGGATTGTGTCCCAATTCGGGTTCATCGTCACTGTGCCAACCCATGCTGTCATTTCCATCCCGATACAGGTTGAGAAGCACACTGTTATACACAACGCCCGAGATAGCATCGGCCTTTACTTTTAGATCAAGCAACGGTGGTATCCAGGGGGTTGGCATCATCGTGAGATTTGAGTAAGTATAGGATTTACCGGGATCTCCATACCAGGCTGTGAGTCGGGGTTGCAGCAGCGATCGCCCAAACAATGTAATAGCATCCTGCCGCCATTGAATACGCTGAGTCAACTCTGTCAGGAAGCGATCGCTCTCCGATACATTCAAGAAGTTGGGGTAAAACTGGATGTCTGCATCGGGTAGGGGCAAGGAAAGCTTGAGCATATAACGCAGCAACGGAAGATTAATGAAGTTTAATACCAGTTCAGAATGAAGATGTCGCTGACTTCGTGACCCACCCGAGTTCCCATAGAAGGTGGGGTGCATCCTGATTCGGAAGAAATACAAGCCTGAGCAATATCATCGAGCAACAGGTAAAAGGCGCCAACGGGAACAACAGGGTAATAGAAATCTGACAAAAGTAAGAATTAATCGCAGATGACCCTAAATAAATGGTAATTCCTTCCAAATTTAAGCTAAAAGTAATGCAGGACTCGTACGAGTGATCGCAAGATTCAATACGAGGGCAGAAATCAACTATCCACCTATTTGATATCCGAGAATACACCTATGGCAGCCAAAAGAGGGCGATCGCCCGCAGCCGCAACCATCACTCAAAATTCCATTGACGAGGCGTCCGCCGCTTTAGAGGGATTGCCTGAAAAACCCAAGACCTCCTGGTCGCTTCGAGAAGCTGTTAATCAATTGCAGGGAACCATTAATGCAGCTCTAGAGCGGGGTTATTCCCACCAGGAAGTAGCAGAAATGCTCGGCGAGCAAGGTATTCGCATCAGCCCGGCTTCTCTCAAGTCTTATCTAGCAGCGATCAATCGTGACGCAGGTTCGTCGGCTCCCAAGCGGCGACGTTCGTCAGCCAAAGCGAGTGCCCCCGAAGAAGCGGCTGCTCCCGAAGAAGCTCCCGCACCTGAGCCTACCCCCGCGCCCGAAAGCCAAGCTGAAGAAGCACCTGCGCCTAAGAAGACTCGGGGACGGGGCACTGGTCCTCGCACCGCTAACAAAGCAAAAGCCCCCGCTGCGAAAACAAAGAAAACTGGTACTGAGTCCGGTGCCCCTCGAGGCCGTCGGAAGAAGACGGATTCAGCTGCTAAAACAGCGTCCTGATGCTTAAAGCCACAAATTAGGAAGCGTGCAGGGGCGAATGACCTATTCGCCCTATTTTTGGCTGCAATCTCATCTTTTGTGGGAGCAGGTGGCTTTGCCACCGCTCCCACAAAAAGAATTGCAAGTTGTTAAATGCAAGGTTCTTAGGGCTAAGGAGATTTCCAGCAATGAAATTACCCCCCAGGATGTTGGTGTTTTGCCCGCGAAGCGGGCAAAACACCAACATCCTGGGTAAATTCTTATGCAGAAACGTCCTAAGAGGATTATTTTCTAAAAGCTGTGTTCCAAGTTGCCTTTCAAAAATAACTGGTCCTCACAAGATTGTGTAAGGCAAGAAAATTACGACTGACTAGTAGGCTGGGGCAGAAGTGTACAACCTAATTTTTTGTGGTGGGGTGCTTCGCACCTCACCACAAAAAATAGGCAACGAACTTAGGCCGTAGCCTACTAGGATCTTTCAGAGGTGTTTCTTCGTGCGCTAAGTGCTCAAAAAATATCTCTTCCAGCCATTAAGACATACCCTAGTCCTGATCCGGCTGGTTATCAAAATCACCCAGTAACGCTTTAATTTGCTTCAGGTGCTTTGGCTGAATGGTTCGCTGACCTTTGAGCCAGCGGGTGACCAGGGAGCGATCAACTTGCAGAGTATCGGCCAGCTGTGCCTTTGTCATGCCCTTCGCTTCCAAAGCGGCCTTGATGGCTTCACCCGTCAAGGCAGGGGGTTGGGGAACCGCGCGAGACGCCTTTAGGGCAATAGGTGCATGGCCTCCTAGCTTCTCTTGAATTTTGACAGAAGGTTTAATAATAACAATGGCTTTCAGCCATATAGATAGCCAATTACGTGGGCGATAGCCTGAATCCACATCCTCATTCAGCGACCAGGTGGGGCGAATGCTCTCTGGATAAGTGGCCGGATCAAAGCCGATTTCCCATCCCAATTCTTTGAGGGTGAGCAATGCACTATCCCACTGATTGATTAATTTGACCCGACGCAGGCGATCCTTGCGCAGGGCATCTAGTAAATCCTTTGGTTCTAACCGTTCCAGCAGCGTTTGTACTTCATAGCGGCCATCATCGCGAATGCGGCTCATGATAGTCAGGAAAATAGCCAGCTTGGATGCTAAGCGTTGACGATAGGGGTTGATTTGCAGCGTACTCTTCGCAAGATAGCCGTATTGAAAGAGAGATTCTCTTGCGTGAGTATCACTAGCATTGAGGAATTTTTCAGTCCAGATTCCCGGACGTACTTTTATATATAGTTCATCCGGATCACCCGCTTCATACGTCGGTGAATCGGGCTGATTCATATCCATGGTTAATGCTAGTTGACCCGCATACCCCAAGCCCTCCAGAATCCACATTGGACCTCGTTCAACGTTATAACGCTTGGCTCCAATGTTAATGTTCTTGACTAAAACGGAAAGGCTACAAACCAGTTCTACCAAGTGTCCGATCTTCTTCAGTTTTTGAGCGATGGTGATATCGGTACGCTTATCCCAACCGAACAGGCGGATCAGATCTGTACCTCGTAACCGAATTTGCTCAGCCCAGGGCTCCTCTGAATCGGTCGCGTAAGAGGAAAAGATCAGAAATACATAGGCTGCTTCTGGACCAAACTGTTGAATAATTTCCCAGGCCGCTTTGCCAGGAACTAACTCAATCTGTTGACTAGACGGGCTCTGGCGTACAATCTGGTGCTGGATGAAGCCTTCCCCTACCAGCTTTTTCCAGTAGGGATACTCTCCATCCTCCCATTGGGAATTGATGAGTGCCTGAGCTCCTGTCAGGATGGGATACCCTGTTGCAACCCGTTCCATTTCCGTATCCTGAAACAGTGGTTCACGGCTCGTTGTTCCATGGCTGGACTTTAGCCCCAACAATTTGTCAATTTCCGCTGCACTGTGGCCGGACAAATTTAGGTGGCGTAACCACTGACTGGCCGTGTGGAAGGCACAAGCACTAACAACGAGGGATTCACGCCATTCATCACTGTCGGTTAAATCAGCACCAGACTCCAGGGACAACATGCCGACCACAGCACAGTCAGCAGGCATTAAATCTTCGCGACGCCATTGTTCAAGCCGCACTAATATCCAGTTTGCAGATTGTTCCCAGAACTCATCGGTTTTTAAGACTGAACGAAATCGACGTTCCAGCCGCATCATCGTCTCTTTTTGTAGAGCACCGATTTTTTCAGTTTCGTCGTAGAGGTTGATAACATCGGCATCGTTCTGTAATCGCGCATTTGCCAAATGCAATCGAAACTGATTGATTCCGGTGGCAACGTTGACCAACACTAAATTGAGGAAAGACTTACCCGCTTTTAACTTTGCCGCGTACTGTTGCATCTGTTGTTGGTTCAACGCAATGGATGCAAGGTCAGAGGCAAGCGGCTCAGTCAGAACGGATGTTGAGTCGAGAGTGAGATTGTTAAACTGAGTCACGGGTTTTACGCAAAGCTTATCCACATCGGCATAGTATACTTCCGAGATCGAAAGATCTGGATCATCTTCCAGATAAATGTCAATAGACTTGACTGAGCGATCGCCTTCATCCACTTCCTAAAAAAATTAGATAGCTTCACTAGCATGGGTTTTAGCGATCGCGCCTACTCTTTCTCATTGCTTTTAAAGACTAGGATCGTGTAACTTTCTGACTAGGATCGATAAACATATTAGACAAGTGACTGATATACCCTCTCAGAGAGGGACCCAAGTACCGCTTGAAACACTGAATAATTGGTAATTTTTCTAGTTGTCAATTCAGGACTCAATAAAAGCTAGAATTTGGCAAAAGTTTAACTTTCTTAACAATTGACACAATTGACCTGGATTCTAGAATCCTATTACATTTGTCAATTCTTGAATGGGCAACGTGCCGGAACCCTTTTCAGTAACTGGCAACTCTCCCTCATTTACAAGGCATTGGCCAAAAGTCCTTCTATGGTTTTATCCACAGGATGGAGTACTTTGAGCCTGTAGTTGGATGCGTTGAAAGGGATCATCTATGCCCTCGCCAACCCACTCAACTATCGATCCAAACACTCATTCGCCTCGATATGGTGGTTAGGGAAATCGAGCGTTTTCCTAAATTGACAAATTGACTTGTCGTTCTAGAGTCCAGCAACATCTGTCAATTTTACCGGCAGCTACAGGTCGATTGACAAATTGACTTGTTGTTCTAGTATCAAGCAACATGGAGTGCCTGTGCTCTGGCTTTGTTGACCTCGCTCAGCTCGATCAATCATGGGTTTCAGGTCAGTAGAACCGGATTGACAAATTGACAGGCCACTCTAGAATCTTGCAACGTTTAGGATAATCCTAGCAATTCTCATTTTGGAATCCAACCCGAAAATAGCCCGTCTTCGGCGGGCTATTTTCGGGCTTCAAAGCTGAGAGTTCCTGCCCTTCGGGCAGGAACTCTCAGCTTTGAAGCTCATACTGAGAATTGCTGCCTCTTAAGGGTTCGAATTGACAAATTGACAAGCCACTCTAGAATCTTGCAACACACCCTATTTTTCTAGCGTTGACAAAGTTGACAGGTTCTCTAGTATCCTAAAACATTGCGTTGACAGATTTGACCAAGGCTCTAGAATGCCATAACAAAAATTTCCGAGAGTCTTCCTTCTTGCTCAAAGCTCTAATACTGGACAACCTGGATTTGCCTATGTTTAGTGGTGTAAGGTGCAAAGCACCCTACGCCACTAAACATTAAGTTGGCTGCTGCCATCGAGCTCTAGGATGCTACAACAAAAGCCCTGGAAGCCTTGCTAGAGGTCTAGAATAGCGCTACGAAAAAATTTAGTACTGAATTTTCGCCGCTAGGATCTGCCAACAAAGAGATCTGGCAACTTACGCAAAATCAAGGGTTGTAGCTCTAATTGCCAAATCTAAGAACTATTTAGATACCGATGGTTGACTAACTCAGCTTTGCCAAAAACAGGTTGTTTAATGATCAAACATAATCATCAGCCAGCATAGTATCCGCTGGTCTGTACTTTTGCGCGACCCCTCAATTTCTAGGGGGTTGGTTCTGCATAGCCTATGCAGCAACTCACCCTTTGGAATTTTGTCTGGGTATGTTTGTCGTGCTTTAGCTTCGAGTCCCTGGTTGGGAGGCATCCTGATTGCTATAAACCCTATGAAACAGACCCATACAATTCGGTTTGAAAGTGTTCGTGAATGGGGAGATGCATTTCTATCTCTGTTTCCCCATAGGTTTGACTATATTTTTGCGCCCCATGCCAATCCAGGTGAAACGCCTGCATGGCGAACTGAAAGCCGCCATCCATTGAGCGATCGCCTTATTCAACAAGGGGCTTATCTCTATGGTGTTCGCTTTGGTGCAGAAACCAACTATGGCCTTTTAGATATTGACTCTGGGAGTCGCTATCACCCCAAACACGACCCGTTGGCTATCTCACGGATTGCAGCTGCGTTAGAACCCATAGGTTTGGTTCATTATGTTGCCTGCACCTCTAGCTACAGCGGTGGCTTGCATTTGTACTTTCCGTTTCAGAATGCGCAAAGCTCGTGGCAGCTAGCGATCGCCCTCGCTTGCCTCTTAGAAAATGCTGGATTTAAAATCCAGGCCGGACAACTTGAGATTTTTCCAAATCCTAAACCCTATGGAGTGGGAGGGAACCTCAGTTTGTTTAATGCCCACCGATTACCGCTACAAAGCGGTTCCTACCTGCTCAATGAGTCCTGGGAACCTATTTGGAGTGATACGCAAACCTTTGTCAATCGTTGGAAACTGGCTCAACAACGCAACGACATTGATAGTCATGCGTTGAAACGGATCATTAAACAAGCTAAACGGAAGCACTTTGGTATTTCTGGAAAAGCAGAAAAGTTTATCAACGATTTGAATGCTGAGATCGAGGTGGGCTGGACAGGATATGGACAGACCAATCGTTTATTGGGCCGTATTACTATGCGGTGCTATATCTTTCATCACCTACTTTCCGGTGGAGAACCACTACAGGGCGATGCGCTTGTAGCGGAGATTGTTGAAACTGCTCAAGCACTACCGGGCTATCAAGAGTGGTGTCGGCATCAACATGAAATTGAACAGCGGGCTGAGGAATGGGCTCGATGCATTGAACATAGCCACTACTTTCCTTTCGGAAGCCAATCGCAAAAACCAAAACCCGAAGAACGAGGTCCCGAATTAACGGCTGCGATTGACCAATCGCCCTCCTGGAATCAGCGCCAATCAGCTGCAACACGCGATCGCATTCGACGAGCCATCGCTGACTTACTCGAACAAGACAAACTCCCAGCTAAAGCAACCGCTCGGTTTCAGGCATTACTGCAATATGGAATCGGCGGTGCTTCTCTGTATCGTCATCGAGATTTATGGCATCCCAATTATTTAGGAGTTGAGCCCACTCAAGACCCAGCTCATGGTGACAATGCATCTGGTGATAATGCATCTGGCAATACACCTGTGGAAAACCCCCCGAACCCCCCGGCTCTTCATAGAGATGGGCAGTTAGATTGCGCTAAAGGCGCACCTAACTGCCACAGTTCTACAAACTTATTAGCTACGGGAGATGGTGATAACTTACAGGGCAAGGGTTTCAGCGATCGCACTTCTCCTAAATCTCCTAAAAATGGGAGTGATATAGGTGATAGAGCTCCTTCTTCCCAACACGGCATTCCGTTTATTCGTAGAGTGTTGTCTCAGATCAAAGCAACACAGCAATCCCTGCAAGAAACCTTACGGTCGACTCAGAAACAGCATCGTCACCATCAATCTCAGCAGGCGAGGCAACAGCAAATTGCTCGAATGCAGCAGTTTCTGAACTCTGGTGACCCAATTCTGGTGGCTGAAGCTTTAGCTTGGGCGGAGCGTAATCCGGGTGTTCTCCCCACAGATCCAGGTCATCCTTCGTTGTCATCCCTACCTCCTGAGCCTGGTAATCGTTCAGCTCTGATGACGGCTATTCAATCGCAAATCACCCGTTTGAGATGGGCGGATACCCGGGTGTGTGACTGTTTGCATCAACAATTCCATAAAGATTGCCTGACCCAATTAAGTGATGAGGAGTTAAGTCAATGGTTGTCGTGGTTAAGTTCGCAGAGTGAATGACAGGGAAATGAGCCGAAGCACAACCGCATCATGCATCAGCGATGAACACTAGATCTGAATTTGTACATAAGAAGAGTTTCTGTACATAAGAAGCTATGAACCTCGACTTGAATTTTGATAGCCTGCGGCGTACTCTCTATGCTCTTGACTTGGAGCAGGCCAGGCAACTTCGGGATGAGCTGAGTGTTGTAATTCAAACCCTGGAAGAGCGATCGCCTCCCGCTCCTCCGGTTAAAACAAGGGGCCGCGAGATTATAGAGGTTCGCCATCTAGGGATCGGGCCATCTGCTCGTCTTTATCAGCTAGAGCGGATTCGTTGTGGCAAAGCGGGTTGTAAGTGCGCTGGGGAAAATGGCAAGCTACATGGCCCTTACTGGTATGTCTATTGGCGAGATGCAGGCAAGCTGAAGAGCCGATATGTGGGAAAGCGGTTAAAGGTTGAGGAATGAGTCACGGTTTCTATGTTGTATTAACCGCAATTTGAGATAAGCCTTTAACCCGAACTAGTAGGACTCACCCAAGTCCGCTAGGGTGCATCCCAGTTTTATTGATGTGGCGGGCTTCGCCCGCCACATTAATAAAACTGGGTTTTCAATCTGCAAAAGTGAGGTGTACTCAGTCCCTATATCTAGTGCATCGTTGTTGTGGGTGGGGTGCTCTGCACCCCACCCACAACAACGATGCATAAGTCCTGTTCAGGTTATATAAGAGGACAAATCTTGAAGGACTTCGGGGGCGATCGCTCCATTTACAAAGTCTGGTGGCATCTGCCGTTGCGATGCTGGTGCAGTCGCCAAGACCCACTCCAAAACACTCATGACCTCGGGTAGGGAATAGGCAATATGCATGTCTTGATTATTGTTTTGCAGGCGCTTCAGCCGCATTGCCTGGCGATCGTACAGCCGCTTCCAGGGAACCGCAATCAGAGGAACTTTAAGAGCGATGCATTCATGGACCGTGTTATAGCCCCCACTGCCGATTACTACGTCTGCCATCCACAGCACATCCATGGCAGGGTAATGAGCAATCCATGGATAGGGCAGTGTTCCCTTGGGTGGCTCAGGGGCTAGCAGCCTTAGGGTGACTTGAGGAAAGGTATGAGCGATCGCCTCGCTCAACGCCACAAAGAATGCTTGTTCCTCAGGTTGTCCTGCCAGTAGCACCAGCACCAATGGCGATGGATCGTGTGGTTCTACATTCAGAAGGGTACAGGCGGTGGAGCGATCGCCCAGCTCTCCGGGTTGCCGTACCAGCCAGGGGGCACTCTGTCGCACCTGTGGCAAGGTGGCGAAAGGAACAGCCGTTCCTTCCCCAGGAATCCATAACCGTTCGTAATGGCATCGCACAAAGTCCGTCAGATGGTGAGATGCAACATATCGGGGATTTAGATCCCGATGGATCAGGATGCGGGAGCGATCGCTCAACTTAGGCAACAGGTCTGCCAGTTCTCCCACTAACCCCCGTGGAAAGGTATCGACCAATAACCCGGTGTAAGGTAACGTCTTGAGCCATCGCCAAATCTGGTAACAAGCCTCACTTAGGGGAATATCTGGTGCCAGGGTATGAAACTGCAGATTCGGAAGGACAGACAGGTAAGACTGCATGAAGGGGGCATAGGGGCTGTTGGTCAGGATGTGAACAGAGTGATGCTGAGCAAGGGGACGGGCAATGGCGATCGCCCGATTCAAATGTCCCCAGCCGCCACCCATCGCGTAAATCAGCCATCCTGCTTGCATCGGCACCCCTTAACGTAAAGGTTGGATTTTTCAGACACACAGCGCCCGAAAAATCTAAGAATCCGTTTGAAAAGTCCTGAAAAGGGTTGATGTTGCGTACGCAACATCAACCCTTTTCAGGACTTTTCAAACCAGTACTAAAAGGAAGCGTCTTGCTCCAGCATCAACTCGCATCCAGCCGATTCTCAAAATCCATGTCGCCTTCTTCTTCAAAGCTGGAAACATCGGATTCGTTGAAATCAATGCTACGGGTGTAGGGGTTGTAGGAGTAGAGATCGCGGTCACTGTAGTAAGTGTGCCCCCAGTAACCCCTGCCGTAATAGCCATAGCTTGGGTAGTAGCCATGTTCAACCTGAAAGGGATCATGATCTGGACCCGCTAATCCTCCCTGACAATAGGAACAACCTGTGGGATCGGTGCGGCCACAACGGCGTTGAAAGAGAAAACCGATTTTGCGATCGCACCCCTTCTCTGCTGTGGGATCTGTACCGGCACTCAGGGGGGCGGCACCCGTGGCTAGAGGGTTTTCTGAAGCTGCCAGAGAAGCTGTCTCTGGTGAAGCGGCTCCATCGGGTAAGGTTACATGCAGCGTAACAGGCCCCAATTGAAAGGAGCTTTGATCGGCCAACCTGCCCACCGTTACGGAGCCACTCTTAAGCTGTACCCCAATACCACTCTGATCCGTAATCAGCAATTGCCCATCTTGCTCGGTGATCAGGGCATGATACTCGGCTACTTGAGGATGGCCGATGACCGCTCGCGAAACGCGCTGCC
Source organism: Leptolyngbya sp. PL-A3 (assembly GCF_039962325.1). Taxonomy (NCBI): domain Bacteria; kingdom Bacillati; phylum Cyanobacteriota; class Cyanophyceae; order Leptolyngbyales; family Leptolyngbyaceae; genus Leptolyngbya; species Leptolyngbya sp. PL-A3. The sequence continues at coordinate 17,991 of NZ_JAMPLB010000040.1, read as the reverse complement.
CGTCCACCATTCCGGGCATCATCGTAAATTCTCGCCCCAGCGCGATCGGAGTTTCCAGGAATGGTTGCTGGCGTTGCCCAGTAGTGGGGTCGTCCCAGCGCAATTGAATTCGCACAGCCGTTAACTCCCTGCACGATGGAGAGCGTAGGCCAAACCCGCTTGCTGCTCTGGGGTAAGCTCCTTGAAGCCAAAGGGGGCCAGGGCGATCGGCGTTAACGGGTCTTTGGTATATAGCACGGTCTGGTCACTGGCATCTCGCAGGGAGAGTTTGCCTTCCTTCAGCTTCACTTTGTATACAGAAACCTTATCCGGTGTCTCAATCTCAAATCCGTAATCCCGTTGTTTGACCCGATAAATGTCCTGATCAGAGCCGGTTTCGAACTTGTAATCTCCATCACTTTGGCGGCGCAGAATATAAAGTTCTTTAGTTTGGTCTGCATTCTCTACCTTCCACTTGTCAGAATCGCTGACAATGTAGGCCAAAGCCGTATCAGTGGCGTTTTTGACCTTTACCTTTTGGTTGTCATCTACAGTAAATCGTGCCAGTTCATCACCATTGGCTCCTTCGAGTTTGGCTCCATCGCTCCGAAACTCCAACGAGAAGGCTTCCGTGCCATCCTCGCGCTTAAACTTTACTTTTACTTTGCTGGCTTGAGGTGCAACTGCTTCGCTGGAAACCTCTGTTGTAGGAGCTGGCTGTGGGGAGACATTCTGACCGCTACTGCATCCCAAAAATAGCGTCAGCATCAGACCCAACAGGCTATATAGCAATACCCGTAACATCGAACGCATCAAAAACTCCTTGGCATTGGACGAATGAACCGGATTCACGAGGCTTCCGTCTTGTCATCAGATAAAACTTTGGCAAGATTCAGGATGTGATAAAGGCTCAAAAACATCAGGGTGATGGCCTGATAAAGTTGCTCCACTTGTACGTCAGGGTTCTCCGGAGGGGGAAGCATTTTTACCCGAAGATATAGGCTGTTATCCTCCACTTCTAGACGCTTCAAGCTGCAAGTTTTGGGTAATTGGATTGCCTCTCGAGCGGCAGGGGTAAGTACGGGTAAGGCTCCATATTTTTTCCGGGGTACTCGCAAGGCCAGGGCCAGCTCAAACCCCTTAGATTTTGATTTCGTTTTGTATTTTCGCTTACCGCTGCGTCCACGTTTCCAGCCTGCGGCCGTCACCCAACTTTCTGTACAGAGCAGCTGAAACCGGGTTCGATCCAATAGCTCTCCTTCTAGCGTGAGCCATTGATCGTCATAGCGTTTCAGATTCCATCCGGAGCGATGGGGATGGGGTCCATCGAATGTACATTTCTGAATACGGAGTGGAGGGTTGAGGACAAGATGGGTAGAGACGGGAGCCTGCTTGTCCATATCTCGCACCAACATGGTGAGAAGTTTAGGGAGTAACTGATAGCGGTAGTTGGGGATGTTGATGGCAACGTATTGGCCGCGTTTTCGGCTGGTGACGATGATGCCGCCGATCAGCCCAATCAGCACGATGACTAAGGCAATTGTCATGGCTGAGCTAAGGCCAGAAGCCACTATTAGGGCGATGAATACGGCGATCGCCCCCAAAATACACCCAATCATCCATTGGGTCATTTCTCGTTGCTTCTGTTCAATGGTTTGATCCAGCGCCACCACTCGTTTCAGATCCGAGACAATGTGCTGTACCGATGCTTCGGCTTGATATACGGGTGTTTCTCGCAGGCCAACCAGATCATGGTCCTGCACCTCTGTTGTCTTAGCCATGCAACCCACTCACAACATCAATACGACCGTTTTGCTGAAACGGTGAATGCAGGTCACGATGCCTTGCAAAATCCACAATTTCAGTGGAGCGGTCGAGAACCCTGTCACAAAAACAGCCTGTTGTCCTTCGGATCAACCTCCCAATACTCAAAATTCCCCCATGGGGTTAAATCCGGGTTAACAGAAGTCACCTTTGCCTTTACAGTACCTCTGTAGACCCCCACCCTCCGTCCCCTGAAAACGCCACTTCCCTTCCTTCATAACCCACCGGTATTTTCCGGTTATCCAGAGTAATAATTGTTCATATCGGCCATTCAGTGGCAGAGAGTATGGCTCCTCAGATTGCGTACATTTCCTTTGATATAGTTCCGGCACCAAAGGGAGCCGCTATTCATATTCAAGCCCTGGTACAGGCTCTGGCTGCTGCTTTTGGGGAGGTGCAGCTGGTGACCATATCACCGAAAGCAGAGGTCATCACCTATCCAGAACGGTGGCCTGGCGTGCAGCATATTGCCCTCCCGGCCACCGGCCCAACCCTGATTGACCGCGTGATGACCTTCCGTAAGCACCTGCTGGACTGGTGGCAGGGGCAGTTTTTTGATGTAGTGCATTTCCGCTCTATCTATGAGGGGTTTCCGATTGCGGTGCGTAAGGCAAAACTGGCCCAACATCTGGTCTTTGAGGTGAATGGGTTACCCTCCATTGAGCTGAAATATCGGTATCCACGAATTGCGGGCGATCGCGATCTTCAACAGAAATTACGGCAACAGGAAGCCTTTTGCCTGGAAGCGGCAGATCGGGTAATAACCCCCAGTTCCGTCACTCACACGTATCTACAGCGGCGTGGCACCCCTGCTGAAAAAATTCAGGTGATCCCCAATGGTGTAGATTTAGACATTTTTCATTACCAACCGCCCCAATCAACTCCAGAGTTGTCTCCTCTACACTTGCTGTATTTTGGAACAGCCGCTGCCTGGCAGGGGTTGGCGATCGCCCTCCAGGCCCTTAGCTTGTATCGCCGAGATTACCCTGCTGATCTCAATATTCTGGCCTTGATCCGCCCGTGGCAACGGCGAGACTTGCAGCATTTAATCCACAAGCTCGACTTGGAGGATGCCGTCCACTTTCGCGAACCGGTTTCCCAATCGGGCGTTGTAACCTGGATGCACGAATCTGACGTAATTCTGGCTCCTCTGATTCTGAATGACCGCAATCTGGTGCAGGGATGTTGCCCACTCAAGGTACTGGAGGGAATGGCTTCAGGTACTCCCATTATTACCAGTGATTTGCCCGTGATCCGTGATCTGGGTAACCCCGATGAACATTTTCTCGCTGTGCGCCCGGGTTCTCCCAAAGCGATTAAGGATGCTCTTCTCCGTTTGCGGGTGGAACCGGAGTTGCGCCGACGATTGGCGAGCTCAGCCCGTCAACGCATTGAAGCTCACTACACTTGGGCGCAAACAACCCAACCCTTGATTCAGCTTTACCAGGAGTTGCTGGGAACATAAGACCTCTGGCGTGAACTGTTGAAAGGCTTCGCCTTTCAACAGTTCACGCCCTCAAAAACCGGTAGAAAGATAGGATTTATGCCATATATCACAGGAGTGGGGTCAGCAGGTCGTGTAAGTGCGATCGCTCCCGCTCTAAAGTATGACAGCGCAACACGTACTCACGGGCCGATTGCTGTACTTGCTGCTGAATGGCGCGATCCAGCATTAACCACTCCAGCACGGCTTCTCCCAACTGGGGGAGGTGCGATCGGGGCAGCACAAAACCGTTTTTCCCGTGCTTCAGCACATCGGTAATGCCTCCGGCATCGCTGGCAATACAACAACGGCCACAGGCCATCGCCTCTAGCAGCGCATTGGGCATCCCCTCCCACAGAGAAGGTTGTAAGTACACATCACAGAGTTGTAGATGGCGGGCTACCGCTGTCGCATCGGGCAGGTGTCCTGTCACAATCACCCGGTCTGCATTATTGGGTTGATGCATTCGGTAAAGGGATAAATCCGCTTCTTGGGAAGACCGCACATCACCAATTACCAATAGACAAGCGGGGTAATGTTGCCTGACTACCGTCAATGCCTGCAATAGAAATGACTGTCCCTTCTTCTCTCGCAATTCCCCGGCGAAGCCCAGCACTACCTCGTTGGACAAAATGCCCAGTGCAGCTCGTAAGTTAGACAAATCTACCCTTACGGCATCGTTGGGTGGAGCGAATCGCTCGGTGTCAACGGCGTTGGGCAGAACCCTCACATCTTCACGGCGAGTCAGACACTTCACCTTGTGGGCCAGATCTGCACTTACAGCCGTTACATGGTGAGCCCGTTCCAACGTCCACTGCAACCGGGCAAAGTCTCCGGGGGGAAACAAGTCTCGATCCAGGTCATTACCCCGTACACTGACGAAACTCAGGCATTGATGCAATTCGGCAAACCAGGCTGCAACAAATCCTCCAGGAAACAGGTAATGGCCCCAAACCCCATCATAGGAATGCTGTCTATGCAGCCCCTCCAAAAAATTTAAGGTATGGGGAAGGGTGGCATCCCACTGACGATAGCGTCCGATGCGATAAATTTGCGGGCGGTCAGGGCGGCGGGCTAATTCTGGATCGGGGGGCAGCACTTCCCCTGCCGGCAGTTGGCGGCTCCACACCACGACATCCACCGCAAACCCCAAATCGCATAGAGATGCACTGATACGCCCGGCACTGGCAGCCAGGCCACCCATATCGGGAGGATAGCGATCGCACAAAAATAAAAGTCGTGGCACGGTGGTTTTTGCTATGGTTTGTAACCCCTGATAGGATTCCTACTGCTTCTCTTTATACCGAATCTTGCATCAAAGCCTATAGAAGCACGTTTCAAACATGTGGCTGGTTGTTGTGAGAAAGCACCCTCCCTATATTGCTGCGCCAGGTTTGTTTTCGCATAGAAAACCATCGGTTTTTCATTTCAATAGGACTTACGCGAGTCCTCTATCCGTAGTGTATTTGTGTTGTGGATGGGGTGCTTCGCACCCCATCCACAACACAAATGCGTAAGTCCTGTTCAAAACAGACCCGAATGAAAGCTTCAGGCACGAATACAATAGTCTTACGCTAAAAAGTTAGCTCCAAGGCCATGGCTCGTCACGTCAACCAAAAGTGTCAACAGTGTGCTGCCCTCGCCGTTGAGGAGGCGATCGCCCTTCATGGTCCTGAGGGTGACAATTGCTGGAACCCTGAGAACCGTAATGGCTGGGGGTACGATTGTCATCGCCGCCGCTCCCATTATCGCCATCGAGACGATGACAATCGCACTCGCCGCAGGCTGCGCAGAGCCGCCAAGCTCAACCCGGGAGGTGTTGCGATCGCTCCGATAGGTGATCCTGACACTCCTCTAGAATTGCTGCCCCCACCCACGACACATTACGCAGCGGTCCTGGTGCTATACCGCAATCGCAAAGATTCACCTGTGCATGCGATCGCCGCCGAAATTTGGCAAGGAGACACCAAGATACACACCATTAAAGCGGTTCACTGTCTCGGGATGCGGGGCAACGAAGTGGCCGACTACATCGAGCAGTTGTTAACGCAACTCCACGAAAGGTTCAAAGTTTCTCGCTTTGAGTCGGAACCCAAGGAGTTACCTGTGGCAGACTGCCCGCTCACTCCCTGCCCTATGAAGCCCTAGAAACGTGAGGGGCATACATCTTCCCTCCTGACGCCTGGCGCAAGACAGCAATGCTCATTTTGGAATCCAACCCGAAAATAGCCCGCTAAGACGGGCTATTATTCGGGCTTCAAAGCTGATTCGTGCCCGAAGGGCACGAATCAGCTTTGAAGCCCATACTGAGAATTGCTGGGCGCAAGAGGACGATGCGCTTACCCTGGGCGATCGCTATATCATGGTGTAAATGCAAGCTCTTCACATCTAACCCCACGTTGCCGAGGTGATAAAGAAACGGCGATGGTTCAGTTCCCCCGCCTTCAAGCTGCGATCGCCGATCCAGAATCCGCCAATCTGGCCCAGTTGTGGCGCGAGGTGGAGCAGCAATTGGCGGGTTTAGAGCGAGATGAAAAACTCCGGGCTGCGGGGGAGGCGATCGCTCTACTGGCTGAACTACACTTCGCCCGGGCTCAGTGGTTACTCAATAATTGGGAGGAGCGATGGAGCGATCGCCCCGAATTTGATGAGGAACCGCTACTGACAGACGATATGTTAGCTGGCTTCTTGCGGCAAACCATGAGTCTCAACCTGGACGACATCCTGGAAAGCTTCACTCAAACCCGCACTCGTCGCGAACCCGAGGATCCAATTGTCGGTGAAGTTGAAAAGCAGGCTGTACTAAACTGGCTGGAGCAAGAAACCAAGGCGCAACAAGAGAAGGAACAAGCGTTATCAGTTGCCCATGATGAAAACGTAAGCGAATGGATTCAGCTGATCCGCACCTGGCTACAAAAGCATCACACAGGTGCTAATTTCAGCGCATTGGCATGGGATCTACAACAAACGAATCCTCACATGAGCCTGGTTACTGTTTGGCTTGGCTTACTGCTTGGAGGATTTGCTGTTGAGCCCGTCGGCGATGATTTTTACTCTCAAGACTTTTGGATTAATGGTTAATCCTTTTTCATTCATCGGGCGCGTGTGAAACATAGACTGCATCAAAGCTTTCCGTAAAAATTGGCTAATTAAATACTGTCAAACATCCATCCATTGAAAGACCCCTTTAGAGGAAACAACTTTACCTTTTAGCGATTGGATTAGCACACATTCAAACGCACATTAGAGGATAGTGAATAGGAGTCTGAATTATGGCAATTGAAGGGGTCATTTTAGACGTAGACGGCACTCTCGTTGCAAGTAACGACACCCACGCTCAGGCGTGGGTCGCAGCGTTTGCTGCCTTTGGCTACGAAATTCCTTTTGAACAGGTGCGCCCCATGATGGGTATGGGGGGGGATCAAATTATCCCGCGTTTAGTACCCGGTCTGACCAGCAAGGAAGGGGTTGGCCAACAGATTACTCAGCACCGCAGAGAGTTGATCGTAAACGAATATAGCAATGCCCTGGCTCCAACCCAGGGGGCTCGGGATCTGGTTCAAAAGCTGCGGGATAATGGCTTGCACTTGATCATTGCCAGCTCTGCCAGTGATCAGGAAATGGATGTTTTACTTGATGTTGCGCAGGTAAAGGATTTGGTTCCTGAGATTACTAACTCTAGTGATGCGGATGCTACGAAACCTGCTCCGGACATTGTAGAGGCTGCTTTAAACAAGGCTCATCTGCAACCCGATCGCACCGTCATGTTAGGGGATACTCCTTATGACATCGAGGCTGCTAACAAAGCAGGCGTCAGTGTGATTGCTCTGCGCTCTGGTGGCTTTGATGATCAACAGCTTCAGGGGGCGATCGCTATCTATGATGACCCCGCTGACTTACTGCGCCACTACGAAACTTCCCCGCTTTCCAGCACGGCTCCTACTCCCATCACCCCCGCTGCGAAGCCTGGGGTTTCTGATGAACCTTCTTTTGGAGCTCCGAGCAACAGTTGGGGTTCCTTCCAGAACCAGCCTGCTGCCTATTTAGAGAATGCTCTGGAATCCGCCCGTTCTTTCTTCAATAAAAACCAACCCGTTTTGGTTAACTTGGGATGGGTTTTCCTGGCCCTGATTGGCTTACAACTGGTCTTCACGATTCTGGATGTGGTTAACCATCTTCCACTCATTGCGCCTTTCCTTGAGCTTGTTGGGCTGACCTACACAAGCTGGTTTGTCTGGCGTTATTTGCTGAAGGCAAACACCCGTCAGGAGCTTGGTGAGAAGATCCAGCAGACTAAAGCAGAATTGTTGGGCGATCGCAATCAATAAATGACATAGAAAAAGAGCTTCCATTAGGAGGCCCTTTTCTGTTTTCTGCCTTGCCACGCATTGAGCCAGAAGGTTTAATCCTTCATCAGCCACTCCCAAGAAACTCACAGTTTCTCTTGTCTATGAGGTAATGGAGGGTGATCACCCTCCATTACCTCATTTGCTCTTAGGAAACACACGTGTGTCCTTGATATTTCGCTGGGTGGAACCCTCACAGCTCTACCCGGTGAGGAACTCACATCTTGCACTTTTCTAAAACCGAGATGCAGAAGGGTGATTTCTCCGTTGCTGAGAGACGAAGAAATCACCCTTCTGCGTTTTAGCTCAAGATCTGATGTTATCTACAGCCGAATGTATTGGTTTATGGTTTATTGGCCGCTACAGCCCAAGCCTGCTCCAATAGAGTTTATTTAGTGTAATTATAGTGTAAGTACTTTTTGAGTCTAATGAGACTATATCTGATAAGACATACTCTGGGTTAGCTTAAAAATTCTACTGAGAAAATTTGTGCATAATTCACCTGCTATGTGGATGGTTTACCCACATAGCAAGGGTGGCATACATAACAGAGGAATTTTGTTGCTAAAAATCTTCCGAAATTTTGCTCAGTGCTAGAGTTGTAGCTTCTGTGGTTTTCTGTAGCCAGCTTTGTCTGCTACTAGTACGCTGAGGCGGCAATCCATCACCTATGTTTTTGTGTAGGTTGCTTCGCATCCTACACAAAAACATAGGTTGCGAACTTAGGCCACAGCCTACTAAATAACGAAGCAATTAATGAGAAGAATTTTAGCGTTATTTCTTAGAGGTCTAAAAATATTCCTTGATGGTGATGGCTAATAATACTAAACTAGTTTGGCTCCACAACAAATGAGAACGTAAGCCAGTACTCGTAGGAACGGGTTTAGCATCACTTTCCTGACTTCGCAGAAACCTTGGTGGCAAAACTTGTATAGTACGTGCAAAGACCCCTATTTAAACTGCTATGATAGTTCGCTTGATCGAAGAGTTTTGCTCCTCTAGGAATAATAGCGTTTCAACTTAATCTATAAAAATATATCTTTTTCTATTCATTGCTTGGAACCTCTTTATCTCTAGCTCCGCATAAGGAGGTTGCATCTTGTGTTTTGCTAACGAAGTTCAAAGCCTTCCTTAAAAGCTTGATTGGAAGCGTATGAACAGCAACAAAAGAGATTGGAATAGAGCAATGTATTAAAGTCTCAAATATTTCCCAAACAGTGCTTTTAAAGTGTTATTCAAGACGCTTGGTTATCCTATCGCTTCTCAGTATAAAACTGTAACTTACAGCGTTTTGCACTTGAATTAACCATGGTTGTTTTTGTGAGAGCTACGCACTCTGCGTAGCTCTCACAAAAACAACCAGATTTTAAGCGTTTGAAAAGCGCTTTATGTTCCGGTCTTCCAACGCACAACATGAGCTACAACTTGAAATTGAGTTGGCATTAGAGTGCGATCGCCCAATGTACGCCAATCAATTGAGACTGAGTGTGTCGTGAAAACTTTGCTTGAATGAACTTGCTTTCAGAAGCTTTTTTATTGCGCATGCTCAGTATGGATAAAAATAAAATTACTTCTAAAACATGAATTTTTTAACGTGATGCCTTGTACCTCACTAAAAAATCTGCATTTTAGAGCTCTTGCCCTTTTACTGAGCGCATAAATCTATCATTACGTTAAACAGCATCGTTCACGCTTCCAAAGGAGTTCGAGCTTGAGAGTGATGGTTTCTCGTTTTTGTGAACTATTCTACTAAAAAGCTACCCGGTAGCTGGGCACTTTTTAACCAAAACATTTTGGTTAAAAAGATGATTCATTTGATCGGAGGAGTGCTAATATCAAACTAAATCTTTTGGTTATTTAACCTATGCCTCGTCTAAAGACAAAAAAGGCGGTGGCCCTTCCTACGAAACTACCTAAGATTGTTGCTTTCGCAAATCAAAAGGGTGGTGCAGGTAAATCGACGGGAGCCGTACATGCCGCAGATTGGTTTGCTAAACAGGGCTACTCAACAGTTCTTGTAGATGCAGATGGCCAGCAAAGTTCTTCAGAATGGATGAATGAGCTAAAGCTTAACTATGAAGTTATCAGCAATCCAGAAGCATTATTTGACGAACTGCCTAAATTAGCTAAGTCTCATGATGTTGTGATTGTTGATGGACCCGGAAATGCGAGTGAAGTAACGAAAGCTGTTCTAATTCGCTCTGATCTCGTGCTTATTCCGTGCCGGGATTCCATGATAGACCTGGCTAGCACTGGCAAGATTGTACAATTCGTACGGCAGGCCAAGGAAATCCGTGGAGGATTGCCTGTAGCAGCGATTTATTTGAATGCTGTGAAGGACAACACCATTCTACTGCGAGAAGCGAGAGAGGCTCTACAAGATGGTTTGCTGCCTTTACTGAGCACCTCCTTGCCCGATCGCCAGTGCATTAAGGATGCTCCAGGCCAGGCCAGTACGGTTTTTCGGATGAAGGGTGAGTCTCCCAGAATAGTTTCGGATGTTTACTCGCAATTATTGATAGAAGCCTTGAAATTGTTTGAAGCGGAATCATGATGACTCGACGAAAGCTAAAAGATGCGATCGCCAGTAACGAAGAACTAAGCTTCGTCTTTGGTAACACGACTGTTCAAAAAATTACTCAGGCAGTTCAGGATGTAAGCGAGAAGACTATATCTTTGCAAGAGATTCTCTGCTCGTTCACCTTTGTGCCTGATGGAAAGCCTGTTCGTCACTATTACGACCTGGATGAGTTAAATCGTTGGGCTTTGAACGATATTAAGCCAAACGGTATCTGTTCTCCTTTATGGATACGCCCCCATCCCTATCAGAAAAGTAAGTACGAATTAGTCGCCGGATTGCGCCGCTACAAAGCAGCTGAGATTCTTCAGTTAGAGAACGTCCCAGTTAAAATTTTTGATTGGGACGACCGTACTGCATTTCAGGCAGCTATTTCGGAAAACTCGAATCGTCGGGATTTTAGCGCCCTTGAGGAACTCGATAACACTCTACGAATGATCGAAATTCAGTTAGGGTGCGATACTGAAGAAGTGGTAAGTCTACTCTACCGGATGAACAACGCGGCAAAGGGAACCACTAACCAAAACGTTTTGGTTAGTGAAGAAGCTGAGGTGGTCAAACAAATTTTTGATGCATTTGGCCGTATTACCTGGCAATCCTTTGTCTCAACGCGGCTGCCACTGCTTAAGAAGCCCCCTGAAGTTCTCGACGCTATTCGTCACGGCAAAATCCATTATACAAAAGGCATCTTACTGGCCAGCATTAAAGATAACGAAGCTCGCCAAGTCCTATTAGAAGAGGCTGCACAACGTTCCCTCAGCCTTTCTGAGATCAAGCAACGCATTAAAGATACCCAGAGCGAAACTCGGCCACCTGTTGCTTCTATGGATCTTAAGCAAAGGCTTGCACTTACAGTAAAACAGGCCAGAGGTAACAAAAAACTGTGGAGAGACCCGAACAAAACTCGGCAAATAGAACAGTTATTGGAGCAACTCGAGGCAATTATTGTGCAATGATTTAGGCCTGGAAAATTGTTTAGAACAGGCGTGATTAGGAATGGTGTACTTCTTTTACAGCCCAGTCATGTCTGTTCTAATGGTGATAAATAAGACAATATAGCAATATGCAAGTACGCTAAATCTAAAAGGGATGGGATATGAGGTGTGAAACACTCAATATCCTATCCCTTTTTTGCTGAACCAGTTTGCATGGCACGGTTGTCTTTAGGGAAGTAATTGTTTGGCAAAGTGCTTACTTCATGCAACCGTAGCAGCCTCTAATTGTGTAGATAGGCAAGAATCATTTGGCCCAGAACGGTAAAAGAACCTTATACCACTTTAAACAGAGGTTCTTTTACCTACCTGTAGGGACAGGTTACCCTTCAATCTACCTGCGAAGCTAAGAGGTCACGGCTAAATCCGTTTATACTCGCTTGCTAACGTTTCCATTTTTTGAAACTGGCTTAGTTTGTCAGTAGTTTAACTCGCTGTCTAAAACATAATACATGCCTTGCTAGAATTGGCAGATATTTTAGAAACTAATTTAAAGCAAAAATCATATAAAACTTTGAGGCTCAAATGACAATAACCCTTTGTAAGATTGGGTTATTTGTTGTCTCAACTTTACGCCTTAAGGTATCGTCTAAGTTTGCCCTTGCCTGAAGTCAGGACGAGCGACAATGATAGTTTTTTTAGACAATGAACGTTACAGGCAAAAGGAGTCAGTTAAATCTTAGTCAGCCCATTCTCTGTCAATAGAATTAGAAGATAAAAAATATTTCTTGTTTGGAATATTTTGACCATAGCTTATGCAACCCTTTTATAGATGGTCTATTGATATCAGGCGTAGTGGCAAGTTGTAAACCCTGCTGATTCTCATATATTTCTTCAAGAAAGCAAATTTATTGGGAGAATATTTGCTTCTTGAATATATTCTTACACTAAACTTACACCATTTTATGAAGTGCTGATTTGTATGTTCATTCTTCATCAATTGGGTCGTTATTGAGCGGGCGATCACCCAACTTCTAAGTACACATATAAGCGTTTAGGATGAGTGGAGTAGATTAGGTTATAAGGCTGTCGTATGTCTGGGAGGTGCCTTGGTCTGCTGTCAATCACCTCCACTCTGTAGAGTTCTGGATAAATCATGTTGTTGACAAGTCCTACACAAAATACTCAAGACCCCCTAATTGGGGGGACGCCGCAGATTTATGAGTGGGTGTGGAAAGAACAGCCCTATCGTATTTCCTATGAAGTTCGTGGCGAAGGGCTACCCGTTCTCCTTCTACCGGCCTTTAGTACGGTTTCCAGCCGCTCTGAGATGCAGGGGTTAGCTACGCGACTGTCCTTAGATTTTCAGGTGGTTGCTCTGGATTGGTTGGGGTTCGGGCAATCTGCTCGGCCAGCACTGGATTATCGCCCTGATCTCTATCATCAGCTGCTTCACGATTTTCTTCGTGTTCATTTCAGCCAACCCATTAGCGTTGTAGCCGCTGGGCATGCTGCTGGGTATGCCATGCACATAGCTCAGCAGCAGCCGAATTCCTGGTCAAAAATGGTACTTGTGGCTCCGACCTGGAAGGGGCCATTATGTGCCATGGGTGCCCCATCTCCCCTGCGGGATGGCGTGCGGGAGTTAGTGCGATCGCCTGGCCTGGGCCAGTTACTCTACGGCTTAAATACGACTCCTGGTTTCCTCAAGTTCATGTACCGTCGCCATGTATTTGTGAACGAGGCCAAACTAACGCCCGAATTTATCCAGCAGAAATACCAGAGTACTCAGCAGCCTGGCGGACGGTTTGCCCCTGCCGCTTTTGTCACCGGAACCCTCGATCCGATGGCTCATCGGGAAGAGTTTCTGGCAGCGGGGCGATCGCTGACGATTCCAACCCTGGTGGTCATTGGTGAGCAATCTCCTCCCCAATCGAGAGCAGAAATGGAGGCCCTCGCAGCACTACCCAATATTCAAACGGTCAGGTTACCCGGAACTTTGGGAATGCACGAAGAAGAGGCCGTCTCCCTATCAGAGGTGCTCAGTTCCTTCTTGACTGAGGATGCCTGAGTAGCATGGAAGGGCGTTATCAAATGTTTTGAGCGCCAAGCGCTCGAAACATTTGATATTAACAGTACTTCTCAAGCCGGGGACTGCCCCATTGGTTTTCCATACTGTTATATAGAATCTGCATGATACGTGCACCGGGCTCGCTAATGGCATCTCGGGCAATGGTCGCTACTTGGCCAGTCACGCTTGTTTGATATTCGGCAACGATGTCGCCAAAGGCATTGCGCTGTACAGCGACTTTCTGCCCTGGGGCAACCCGTTCCCCTACGTCCACTAGCATTTCCAGGAAGCCTCCATGGCCGGAGCGGATGGTTTCAAAAGAATCCCCAACGAAGGTTCCAACGTCCTGGGACGTGCGGCCAATCGGCCCATCAACAATCCCGTGATGTTTCAGGACGTTTAGGGTTCCTTCGACTGTCAGCGCAATTTTGTGAGTATCAAAATAGCGTGGGCCACCAATTTCGACTGTCATCGCTGGGATCCCCGCATTGATAAAGGCGAGTTCCAGTGTGCCGCCTTCACCGGGGTCATCTTTAATTTGCTCTACTGGAAACAGTTCTGCCATTTGTCGAATTTCGGGTTGTTGCAAATTGGCATAGATGAATAGAGAAAACTCGCTGCCCGTAGATACGGTGTGATAATCGATCGCGATATCTACATTGTTGGTGAAGAGCCGATTCCATAGCAGCCCGGCATGGCGGGTCGGAGCATCAATACCCAATTCATCCCCCGGCCATACACGATTAAAATCGACGAGTAACCCTCCACATTGAGCGATCGCCCATTGGCTACGGGTGTACTCAATAGCCGCACGGGAAACACCGTAGAGAGCGATCGCTGTGCCAGACATCTCCAAGGGGTCAATCTGTTCCATCACGCGCTGTACAGCGTCGATGGAGCTGAGTTCATCACCGTGCACGCCGGTGACCATAGCAACGCGCTTGCCGCTATGTATGCCTTTGGCGACAACAATGGGCACATACCAGTGCTGGCCGGTTCCCATTTGTACGCCCTGGAAATAGAAGCGATGCTTCTTTCCCGGTTCCAGTTCACTTACATCTAACTGGCTGATGACAGGTATACCCTGGATTGTATCGCCCGTGTAGATGGTCGTACTGAAAGTAAGAACGTTCACGGGTTGGCTCCTTCTGACATGATGCGGCTACCCAAAGAGAATTAAAGTGGAAGAGAAAATGCTCTCAAAGCTTCTATAGAAAGAGACTGGAAAGCACTTTAAACCTACATATTACTCATAATTCTGAACCAAAACCTACTCCTCTTTTTACTATCGTGTTGCAAGAAAAAAGCCTACCGCGGAAGGTGGCAGGCTTTTTTCGAGATGCTATGAAGGATGGCGATGTCAATAATTTCAGGAGATCGGATCACGAACGGCGATCGTCCGACATCGCCCTTTCACTTTAACCGTATGGGTAATCAAGAAGCGGCCGTTGAGGCCTTCCTGCGCCCTGGGCGAGAGGTCTTAGCTTCGGTCGTGGTTTTTTTCGCTTTTGTCGATGTCGTGGTTTTTGCTTTTGCAGAATCTGCAGTTTTGGATTTAGCAGGCGTTGCAGTTTTCGCTTTCGGGGATGTTGTGGTTTTCGCCTTTGCGGGGGCCTTACTGGCAGTCCGTGGGCTGCGCGTCTTTTTGGGAGCGGGAGCTTCCTCGGGGGTGCTTTCGGGAACGGGAATGGTGGCGGTTGTTACGGCCTCGGTTTTGGCTGTTTTGGCGGCTACCCGTTGCCGTCTGGGTGCTATCCCTGCCTCACGGCTGCTGGCTGCCAGATAGGACTTGAGAGATGCTGGGCTAATACGAATGCCTTGCTCACCCAGCATTGCCGCAACTTCTTGGTGCGAATAGCCGCGGGACAGCGCGCTACTGATTGTTCCCTGCAATTGCTTAATAGCTTCTCGCAAAGACCAGTGAGTTTTGGGCTTTTCGGGTAACTGGCTCAATGCGGTCGACGCTTGCTCAAGGGACTGTTGAGTGATACTTGCGGCGACAGGTGCACGTCCTTTTCTGGCTGCCATAGATTTGTTCTCGCGGGTCCAATAGGTGGATAGTTGACTCCTTACGTCTGCTTGATCTTGCAATTGATGTAATGAGTACTTTCTTACTTGTAGCGTAAATTCTAAAATAATTAACAATTTTTTTGTCAGTAAGCGATCAATTTTCTGTTCCTATGGTTATGGCGATCACCATTCTCATAGCCTACCCCTAATCAATCCCAATCTGGAATGCAGGTTCTAATGCTATGACACGGCATTGAAACCTGCATTCCGGTACAAACCATACTCTTTGTCATTGCTGTTAGAAGCAAGAAGAGAGGCAGGAGGTGGCACGACTCTTCTCCTTGCACTCTACCCAAAACAACTACAGCTATATGGGCATTCCTGTTGTGAATTTCCACCTACTTCCCATCACCAACATGCAAAAGACTGTGGATGCTATATCAACGCTGGTTGATCAGCCCTATCGCTACAGCCATTGAAGAATCGGTGGGTGTGCAGTACCGATCTTCTTATCTTATTAGCCTCCCTGGGGCATCTCACGTTCCGATTCAACAGACCCCCTGCGTCAATCGTTGCACCGCTTCGCTGCACAATGATTGATGCAGGAGTTCTAATAGGTTGGGTCTTGATCCAGAAGATGCATTTCTTGATGTGCGGCTTCCAGTTCCATCTGGGTGGTGTGCATTGCTTCACGGAGCTTGTCCAGCTCGGCCTCGGTGCTGCTCAGTTTCTCCGTCAGTTGTTGGTAATCGCTTCTATCCGCAAAGGTTATAGCAACACCCAGAAATTGTCTTTGGGCGTTGAAAACGGGGGCTATTGTAATATCAAAATATTTGATTCCTTTCGCGGTGACTCCCTCAACGTGTTTCAGTGAGACGGTAGATCGAGCGCGGTAGAAGGCCTGAATTGAAATATGGGAGCGGAGTATTTTCCCGGGAACGAGTTCTTGAAATGGTCGGTTCCAATCTTCCGGGGTTAAGTCAAACAGGTGGCTCGCTTGCTCGTTAGCTCCGATTAACCATCCATTGAGATCGATCGCAAGCTGGGCAGCAGGATTGGTTTCGAAGAGAGTACGCCAGAAGTCATGCTCTTGAGTAGGTGGCGTGAGCGCCTTCTGTGGGGAAGATTTTTGAGCAATTGATAGATAATCAGAAATTTCTAGCTTTGATGCCTTGGTATAAATGCGATGTTGATGGTGAAATGAGGTAAAAATTGGCCTGCGGTGTACTAGAGTCTCGGTTTTACCCAGAAACAAGAAGCCTGTATGTTTCAGGCCAAAATGAAAGCGCACTAGCACCCTAGCTTGAATTTCTGGTTTGAAATAGATCAGTACATTGCGACACATTAATAAGTCAAGCTTGGAGATAGGCGCATCTTGAGTCAAGTCATGGTAAGCAAAAATGACTGTGTGCTGTAAAGCTGGATGAAAGGTATAACCCTGGGGCGTGGGATGGAAGTATTTTTGGAGCCACTCTGGTGGAATACTGGCCAGTTCTAGTTCCTTGTAGGTAGCCCGCCGTGCTTGTTGAATGGCTTCTTCATCGGCATCTGTGGCATAACATTGGACACGCTTCAGGCAATTCTCAATCCCCAGGGCTTCTGCCAGCAGGATCAGGAGGCTATAAATTTCATGTCCTGCGGCACAGCCTGCGCTCCAGATACGAATAGGTTCATCCGGTTCTTTGCTACCAATAATTTTTGGGATAACTTCGTCAGCTAAATATGTCCAAGCATCGTGATCGCGAAAAAAGCCGGTGACGTTGATGAGAACGTCGTTGAGAAGATCCCGGTATTCTTCTGGATGGCGTTGCAAATACTGTAAGTAATTGTTATAGCTCTCAATCTTGAGGCTCTGCATCCGATGCTGAAATCGCCGCATCAGAGTCGAGTGTTTATAGCCCGTCAAGTCACATCCCCGGTTGTGCTTGAGGTAGTCTAATAAGGCTTCAAATTCAGAATTGGTTTCCGGGGGAGCCATGGAAGGTCGTGAGGTAATGAATGGGCTGATGTCCTGATACGGGTGTTTGAGTTGCCAAAATAGTGCCGAACCGGGCAGTTATTGCTGATGAGCGAATCGGATGTGTGGACGATACGTTTGATGGGTGTCAGTCAAAGGAAAATGTAACGTAAACTCCTTAATGGGCGAGCGCTTCCTCCTACGTCTTTGTCCACTTCTTCTTTTCTTCTTACTGTATCACTCCCCTTTCTTTCCTCCTGCTGGGTGCATCCCAGTTTTGTTAATGTGGCGGGCTTCGCCCGCCACATTAACAAAACCGAGTTTTCAATCTGCAAAAGTGGGATGTACCCCTCCTGTTCCTCCGGATCGAGCCGCCAGATCAGGAATAGATTTTCTGCATCAGTCGTTCTTCTGAGGACATGGATCGCTGCGCCGCGAACCCGTGCAGCGACGTATACAGAAAGCCCGATGTCGCCCCCTTGGCCTTCTTCCGCACGTTCAAGCTAAATTGTTTCGTTGTGAAGTTATACTAAGCGCGATCGCCTATCCCCACTCGCTTCTCTGTATGTAGAAGTTATTTTTCCCGTGTGAACGTATAAAAAATAACTGCTAAAACAGCCCTTTATGAGAGGGAAATGTCCAATCATTATTTGACCAGTGGCGAGGGCCCGATAGAGGTTCCCTTTTCTTAGTCTTCAGCCTTATCCCTACCACTACGTCTATAGCAACGTGCGAGTGCGTTAAGTACAGCAACGGTGGTGTGGGGCACGAAGTGCCCCACACCACCGTACTTAATCAACCCGCACATTGC